>JAKZYK010000025.1:0-2613 GCA_047514485.1 Gammaproteobacteria bacterium | reverse complement strand
CCCGGGGTTCGTCAACAGCCATCACCACGTCGGCCTGACTCCGGTCCAGCTCGGGTCGCGCGATTACGCCCTCGAGCTCTGGTTCGCGACCCGGATTGCGGGCCGCACCGTCGACCCCTATCTCGACACGCTGTACTCCGCGTTCGAGATGATCGAGTCCGGAGTCACCACCGTGCAGCATCTGCAGGTGTGGGTGCCGCGTCCGCTCCAGCATGTCGAATCGGTGATTGGCCGGGTGTTGGACGCCTACCGCGACATCGGCATGCGGGTGTCGTTCTCCTATGCGCTGCGTGATCAGAACCGGATCGTCTACGAAAGCGACGCCGAGTTCCTGCGCCGCCTGCCCTCCGAGCTCGCGGCCGAGCTCGGTGCCTTTCTCGAGACGAACTCGCTGCCGCTGGACGAGCAGCTCGGACTCTTCGAGGACACCTGCGCGAAGTACGAGGACCGCGAACGCACCCGGATCCAGCTCGCGCCGTGCAACCTGCACTGGTGTTCGGACCGGGCGCTGGAAGCGGTGCACGCGCTGTCGGAGAAGCATCGTGCGCCGATGCACATGCATCTGCTGGAGACCGCCTACCAGAAGGAGTATGCCCGGCGCCGGGGCGGCGGTACGGCGGTCGACTACATTCGAGACCACGGGATGCTCGGGCCATTGATGACTGTCGGCCACGGCACGTGGTTGACCGAGCACGACATCGAGCTTCTGGCGGATACCGGAACCCACGTCTGTCACAACGCGAGCTCCAATCTGCGCCTGAGAAGCGGCATCGCTCCCGTCAATCGACTCGAGGTCCGCGGCGTGAACGTCGCGCTCGGCATCGACGAGGCGGGCATCAACGACGACCGCGACATGCTGCAGGAGATGCGGATGGTGCTCAAGCTGCACCGCGAGCCGGGATTCGACGACGACGTGCCGACATCGCCGCAGGTGCTGCGCATGGCGACCGAGAACGGTGCCCGCACGACACCGTTCGGCGACACCATCGGCAAGCTGGAAGTCGGCAGGGCAGCGGATCTGGTGGTCATGAGCTGGCGCGACATCGCCTACCCGTTTCTCGATCTCGACCTCGATGTGTCGGTGGTCGATGCAGTCGTCCACCGCGCCAAGGCGTCGGGCGTCAAGACAGTGATCGTCGGTGGCGAGCCGATACTGCATGACGGGCGCTTCACCCGTGTCGACAAGGCAGCGGCGCTCGACGAGCTCGCCGCGTCGTTGGCGAGACCCGCGAGCGAGGACGAGATCCGTCGCAGCGGGCTCAGTCGGGATGTACTGCCCTATGTCAAGCAGTTCTACGAGGGCTACTTGGACGTGGAGCGGCGCACCCCATTCTATGGTTTCAACTCCCGTGGCTGACGCGAAGCGGCGCCATGCATCACAATCCGCTCTTGAGTGGACCGCTGGAGTGCTACAGGGTCATCCACCGCAGAGTTCGCAGTTGCAGGACGTGTGACGCATCGGACTGACTCGGTTTGCCGACACGCGGCAGATAGAGATAGCGTGCAAAATCCTCGACGATCTGCTTGATCGGCACCTGGTCGCCGCGCCACAGCGGCACGCGATCAAGCTCCATTCGCAGCCGCGTGACGGCAAAGCCGGTCACCAGCAGCTCGTCGCCCTTCAGCTTCTTGCTCGCCCTGGCCGCCAGCGCATCCGGGCCCGACAACCTCATGGCCAGCCACTCGATACGCGCATCGGGACTGGCCTGTCCTGGAACCAGGAGCCACTGGTACGCCTCCGGGAGCCGGGCGGTCAGCCAACGAAGAAGAGGTGGAACTCCTCTCAAGCGTCCTGTCGGACGCCACCTCTGTCACCTCTCTTGGCGCGTTACGAACGTCGACCGATTGCGGTCGTACCATGGTCGTGAAGTACGTATCACAAGGGAGCCGAGATTCGGGCGGTTGCACGAGTGACGATATGTTCGAGGCGTGCCAAGCCTCGTCGCCAGACCCATCATGTCTGATACGCTCGCCGCCCATGAAAGTCTATCTCGTGCGGCACGGCGAGACCTCGCTCAACGCCGCTCGCATTGTCCAGCCCCCCGACACGCCGCTCAGCGAACGCGGCGTGAAGCAGGTCGAGCGGGTCGCGCAACGCCTTGCCTCGGCCGGCGTCGAGAGGATCCTGACGAGCGACCACGTGCGCACCCGCGCCACCGCGGAGGCGATCCACACCGCCACCGGCGCGCCGATCGAGATCGAGCCGTTGCTGCGCGAGCGCAACTTCGGCATCCACCGAGGCTGTGCGTATACCACACTGGAAGTCGACATCTTCGCGCCCGACTACACCCCGCCCGAGGGCGAGAGCGAGCCGGAATTCGGGACCCGCGTCGGCGAGGCCTGGGCGGCGGTGCGCGCCGCCGCGACCCGAGCGCACGGCCCGATCGCGGTGGTCTCGCACGGTCTCGTATGCCATGCGCTGCTAAGGGACCACCTGGTGGCGGCGGCCGGCGTGGACGCCGTGTCGGTGCAGTGGGTGAATGCCTGCGTGACGGAGATTGAAGCCGCGCCCGGCCCCAAATGGAGGATCACGCGGCTCGCATGTGCCCAGCACCTCGACGGTCTCGAAGCCCTCGCACCCGCGAGCATGGGGCCGGTGTAGGGGGTCGAGAG
>JAKZYK010000024.1:0-3128 GCA_047514485.1 Gammaproteobacteria bacterium | reverse complement strand
CGTCGATCGCGCGGCCGGTGAGCAGGAACTGCTTGGCGTGTTCCAGTCCAAGCCGGTAGATCCAGAGCATCGTCGTCGGCGTGCCGTAGATGCGACTCGGGGCATAGCCGATGTACGCATCGCTCGCCATGTACAACTGATCGCAACACAGCGCCAGATCGGTCGCCCCCCCGACCGCCCAGCCTCTCAGCTCGCCCAGCACCGGTTTCGGACACTCCCAGATCCGCATGAAGCGTTTGACGTTGTTGCCCATGAGTGCGAGATCCTTGACCGGATCCCACGCCCCTTCGCGGGCCTCGACGTCCGGCGCGCCATAGGGCACGTCCCACTCGGTGCCGTCCGTCAGATCGTATCCGGCGGTGAACGTATCGCCCACGCCGCGCAGCACGACAGCGGCCACATCCTTCGACCGGCTCGCCGCGTCGATCCCGTCCGCTATGCCGCTCACGACGCTCTCGGTCAGCGTGTTCTTCTTCTCCGGACGATTGATCGCAATAATCGCAATCTCGTCGACTTCCTCGTAGATCACCTCGTCGGTCATCACCGATTCTCCTTGTTGTCGGGCCGCCGTTGCGACTCTCGACGGCGCATCGGATCATCTCGTGGTTCGCCTCCCGGAATCCGGTTCGGCACCGAGCTGTCGCCTCTTCATATCGAGGAGACGGAACCTTTCGTCCAGCTTGCATCCGGAGCCGGCACCATGGATATGACACCCCTCCTGGCATAGCGGGAACCAAACCATTCGCATTCCTGCCGCCGCGGGAATGAGGGGACGTGGCGTCCCGGGTGATACCCGCCACTCCAGCGGCGGCGGAATTCCGGAAGTCACGAACCATCCCTCGTCATTTTGCACAAGACTGCGCTGACAGGTGAGCGATGCCGCGGCAGCCGGCAGGAGGACCGGCGCGGAGTATTTCGCCCCGGTTGACCGAATCGCAGCACTCGGCGTACAAAACATCTCCGACGTGGTGTGGTGCCGGGCAATACGCGACCCGCATCGCTGCGCACCGATGCACGCATCCAATCGTGGAAGGAGCGACGGATGATGAACCGACGATTTCTCCGGCGAGCTGTCGCCGCGGCCCTTTGCGCCGGGGCGCTGACCGCTGTCCTGACTGCCGGTCCCGCCCGGGCGGAGCCGGTGACCCTCACCATCGTGCACGTCAACGATCTCGACCGCCTCGACGGCTCCGGCGACCGTGGCGGCGTCGCCCGCCTCGCGGCCGTAGTCAAGGAGGTCCGCGCGAACGCCCGCCATGTGCTTGTCACCAACGGTGGCGACGCGATCTCCCCGTCCTTGTTGTCGTCGTTCGACCAGGGCGCCCACATGATCGACCTCTTCAACCGGGTCGGCTTCGACGCGATGGTGCTCGGCAACCACGAGTTCGACTTCACGCCCGCGGTGACGGCCGCGCGCATCGCCGAGGCCGAATTCCCGATCCTGTCGAGCAATGCGATCGAGCCCGACGGCACGCTGATCGACGGCGTGACCGAGAACCTGCTGATTGATGTCGGCGGCTACAAGGTCGGCATGTTCGGCCTGACGACGGCGGCAACGCCGATGGTGTCGTCGCCCGAACCGGTGACCTTCCGCCCCGCCACCGAGGTTGCGGCCAGACAGGCGAGAATACTGCGCGAGTCCGGCGCCGACCTTGTCGTCGCCCTCGCCCACACCGGCCATGCGGAAGATGAGGCGCTGATGCGCCAGGGTGCGGTGGACCTGTTGTTATCGGGTGACGATCACAAGATGAAAATCGAGATCGGCGACGACACGACCTTTGTCGAAAGCGGCGCGCAAGCGGAGTTCGTGACCATCGTGGAAATCGCGATGGACACGGCCGACGGGCGGCATGGCCCGCGCTTCGTCTGGGAGCCGTCGGTTCGCATCGTCAACACCGCTTCCGTGGCGCCCGATCCCGACCTCCAAGCCGCGGTCGACGAGTACCTTGGACGTTTCGAAGATGCACTCAACGTCGAGATCGGATCGACCGCGGTCGAACTCGACAGCCGGCGCGGCGTGGTGCGCGGGCGCGAGAGCGGTATCGCCAATCTGATTACCGACGTCATGCGGGCGACGACCGGTGCAGAGGTGGCATTGGCCAACGGCGGCGGCATCCGTGCCGACAAAGTTTATCCTCCGGGCAAGACCCTGCTGCGGCGCGACATCCAGTCCGAACTGCCCTTCGGCGACAAGACGATCCTGCTGGAGGTGAGCGGCGCCGGTCTGCTCGCGGCGCTGGAGCACGGAGTCAGCAAGGTCGAGGAGGGGGCGGGCAGGTTTCCCCACGTGTCCGGGATGGCATACCGCTTCGACGCTTCGAAGCCGCCCGGGAGCCGCATCGCCGGCGTGACGGTGGATGGCGCGCCGCTCGATCTCTCGCGTACCTATCGGCTCGCGACCAACGATTTCCTCGGCCGCGGCGGCGACGGCTACGACATGTTCGCCGAAGCCCCGCGGCTGATCGACGCCACCGCCGGCAAGGTCACTGCCGCGCTGGTCATCGACGCAATCGCTGCCGCCGGCGAAATCGCACCGCAGGTTGAAGGCCGTATCCTCCGACTCGACTGACCGGCGAGCCCGGACGCCGCGCAGAGGTCGTTTCCCGCTCGCCTCGACCGGTCGCCCCGCGAGTGACCATTTCGCGACGCGATACCGCGGCCATTCCACCCATCCGAGGACCGGAATGTGAAGATTTCGTGGACGCTCTCGGGCCTGAGGAGTGAATTGCCACAGAGCAACTCTCATCAAGCATCATTGACAACGCTGTGCTCGTCCCACACCCTGTCCTTCGACTCCTGACCCTTTTGGGAGGAGTTTCCCGCATATACCCCGGTCCAGGCCGCCGTATCGACGAAGTATCGGCGCTGGGTGGTCGAGCCGGCTCAATCCGGACGGATTCCGGAAGAACCGATTCGCGAATGGTGGTTTCGTTGTCTGCCGAAGGTAGGCGATTCACGCCCGCCGGGCGGACAATTCCCAACCGGGTCTCATTCCGAAAGTGACGACTCAAGAAATGGCTTGCCACGCGAACGGATCGTGGTGAACGCCGGGGGCCGATCTCGAGCATGCTTGGGCTCGAAATCCGTCAAACGATTTTTGCCCCGGAGCTTTGACGTACACCGTCATT
>JAKZYK010000023.1:0-7321 GCA_047514485.1 Gammaproteobacteria bacterium | reverse complement strand
GCCGGAAAGTTCAAGGACGCGGCCTGGAACTCGCTGTCGATCGCGGCCATGGCCGCCGTGACCTCGACGGTCATCGCCACCTCCGCGGCGGTGGGGATGGTGCGCGGCGGCGCGTTCCGGGGAAAGTCGGTCAGCTTCGCGTTCATCAGCCTGCCGATCATGGTGCCCGAGATCGTCACCGCCGTCGCCACCCTGATCTTCTTCAGCGCGATCGGCTTCACCCTCGGCTTCAGCTCGATCCTCGTGGCGCACGTCGTCTTCTGCATCCCCTTCGCCTACCTGCCGATCGCGGCGCGGCTCCAGGGCATCGAAGGCGTCTACGAGGAAGCCGCACGGGATCTCTACGCGAGCCGGACGGAGGCGTTCCGGTACGTTCTCATGCCGCTCATGGCCCCCGGGATCCTCGCCGGGTTCCTGCTCGCCTTCATCATCTCGCTCGACGACTTCATCATCACGAATTTCGTCAAGGGGGCGGGCGTCGAGACCCTGCCGACGGCGATCTTCGGGTCCGTGAAACAGGGGATCAAGCCGAACATCATGGCGCTCTCCACGCTGATGCTGATGGTCTCGATCGTCTTCGTCACCGTCTCCTACCTCGTCGGGAGAAGCGGGACGAAGCCCGACCGGTAACGGCTGCATCACAGGGGCCGGCGCCCCAGCCTCGCTGGCGCGAAGCGGTACCCGATCGCGCTCTCGCTGCCGGGCGCAACGATCGGTCCCGGCGACCTGCGAAACGCCCCGACGATCGGGACGACAACCCCGCGCCCGTCACTTGACGCTGATCTTGATGTTCACTATTGTTTCCGTATATTGAAAATTATTTTCGAATATCGTAAATATCAAGCGTGGCGCAAGGAAGGACCATCATGTCGGGCGGATGGCGGGTCGGAGTCGATGTCGGTGGCACGTTTACGGACGTGGTCGCGGTGAATCGGACGTGCCGTGACACGCGGGTCGCCAAGGTTCCTTCCCGCTCCGACGACCGCGTGGCCGGCCTGCTTGCCGCGCTCCAGGCGGTCAATCTCGCTTGGCCGGACGTGGATGACCTGATCCACGGTACGACCCTCGTGACCAACGCCATCATCGAGGACGATCTCGCCGAGGTTGCCCTGATCGCCACCCGAGGCTTTTCCGATACCCTGGCCATCGGACGCCAGAACCGGCTCCACCTCTACCGTCTCGACCTTCCGCCCAAGCTTGTGCCCCAGGTGCCGGCCGAGCTCCGCTTCGAGGTGACCGAGCGGCTCGATCACGAAGGCCGGGTTCTCGAGCCGATGGACCCACGCTCGGTCGAAGATGTGCTCCGGCGCATCGGGGAGAGCGGCACAACGGCGGTCGCGGTGTCGCTGCTGCATTCCTATGCCAATCCCGCTCACGAAGAGGCGCTTGGCGAGCGGCTGCGCGAGCGGCTCCCCTTCGTCGCGCTCTCGAACCGGGTCAATCCGGAGGCCCGGGAGTACGAGCGCACGGCGACGACGACGCTGAGCGCCGGTGTCATGCCCCTCGCCGCGAGCTACCTCGACCGGCTCGAGGCGGCGAAGCCGGCAGGGTCGAGGCTGCATCTGTTCCACTCCGCCGGCGGCATGGCGTCGCCGGAGGCGCTGCGTGATCTGCCGCTCGGCCTTGCCGCCTCGGGCCCCGCCGCCGGCGTCGCCGCCGCCGGACGCATCGCCCGAGACCTCGACGTCGATCACGCCATCAGCTTCGACATGGGCGGCACCACCACCGACGTCTGCCTGATCTTCGACGGCGAGGCGCACATCTCCAGCGACCGTTCGCTCGGCGGCCGGCCCTTGCGCCAGCCCATGGTCGCGGTGGAGTCCATCGGGGCCGGCGGCGGCTCCATCGCCCGCCTCGATCACGGCGCCCTGGTCGTCGGACCGGAAAGCGCCGGCGCCGATCCGGGCCCTGCCTGCTACGCCCGCGGCGGCGGCCGGCCGACGGTGAGCGACGCCAACCTGGTGCTGGGATACATGGACCCGGACCGTGTGATCGGCGGGGACATACGGCTGGACCCCGCCGCGGCCCGAGCCGCTATCGCGCCGCTCGCGTCGGCCATGGGCACGACCGTCGAGGCCGCGGCCCTGGGCGTGGTCCGGGTAGCCAACTCGGCCATGCTGCGAGCGCTCCGCGGGGTCACGGTGGAGCGCGGTATCGACGGCCGCCGATGCGCCCTTCTTGCATTCGGGGGCGCCGGCCCCATGCACGCGGTCGAGCTGGCGCGCGCCTTCTCCATCGCCAGGGTGATTGTTCCCGCTCATTCCAGCGTGTTCTCCGCCCTCGGATGCGTCAGCGCGAAGATGAGCTATGCACAGCAGCGTACGCTGCGCATGGCAGTAGGCGACTGGGACGTGGAGCGGCTGGATCGGGCGCGACAGGATCTGAAGGTGCGCCTCGTCGCTCCTCTGGCCACGGCCGGTTACGGCGAGGACGAGATGGTGGTCGAGGAAGTGGCGGCAGTCCGCTACAGCGGCCAGAGCTATGCCATCGAGATCGCCAACGCCGCCCTGGACGACCCGGTGCGCCTGAGCCGTGATTTCCTGGACCGTCATCGAGCGCTGTACGGTTTCGCGACCGAGGAGCCGTGGGAGCTGGTGTCGATACGGCTCCGTGTCTCGGTGCCCCGAACCGGCGAGGAGCATTGGCCGGCATCCGATACGGAAGGAGAGCCCCTTCCAGCCAGGACCCTGCCTTGCACCTTCGACGCCGGCGGGCCGGCCGCGACACCGCGCTACGATCGCGCCGGCCTGGTTGCCGGCCGGCCCCTCGCCGGGCCGGTCGTCGTCGAGGACGCGTGGTCGACGGTGGTAGTCCCGCCGGGGGCGACCCTGACCACCGACGGAGCCGGCCACCTCCACATCACTACCGGGATTGAATCATGACCACTGCCGCTGATCCCGTGACCCTGGTAGTCATGCGCTCGGTCCGATCGCCGCTCCGGCGCGAGGCCGGGGGCCTCTTGTCGGCGCTGACCGACGAGACCGGTCACTTCCACATCACCACCGGGATCGGAACATGACCACTGCCATCGATCCCGTGACCCTGGAGGTCATCCGCAACGCCCTGACCGCGACGGCGGAGGAGATGTCCCTGGTGGTCATGCGCTCGGCCCGCTCGCCGCTCCTGCGCGAGGCCGGCGATCTCTCGTCGGCGCTGACCGACGCCGATGGCCACCTCGTCGCCCAGGGCCGCGACATTCCCATGCACATGGGGGTCATGAGCTTCACGGTGCGGGAGTTTCTGAAACGCGTGCCGAAGTCGCGGCTCGCGCCGGGCGATGTCTGGTTCCTCAACCTGCCCGAGGTCGGCGGCAACCACCTGCCCGACGTGAAAGCCATCCGGCCGGTGTTCGTCGACGGCGCGCTGGTGGCGTTCGCGGTCAACCTCGCCCATTGGGCCGACATCGGCGGCGCCGTCCCCGGGAGCTACGTGGCCGGCGCCACGGACGCCTGGCAGGAGGGGCTGCGCATCCCGCCGTTTCGCCTGTTCACCACCGACGGTCCTCTCCGGGAGAACCTCGACATGGTGCTCGCCAACGTGCGCGGGGCGCAGGAACGCGAGGGCGACATCCTCGCGCAGATGGCGGCGACCCGGGGCGCAGAGGAGCATTTGCAGCAAATCTTCACCGAGCACGGCACGGACACCGTGCTTGGCGCCATCGCCGCCATCCATGATCGGGCCGAGGCGCAGATGCGCGAGGCCCTCGCCGCCATCCCCGACGGCATCTACAACGGCGAGGACTGGCTCGACGACGATGCCGCGGGGGGCGAGCCGGTCGCGGTTCGCGTCCGCGTGACCATCGAGGGCGACAGCGCCAAATTCGACTTCTCCGAGACCGCCGACGCAGCCCGTGGACCGGTGAACACCACTCCGTTCATCGCCGCGGCCTCGGTGTTCTACGTGGTCAAGACCCTCTTCGGGCCCGACATCCAGCCGAGCGGCGGGTGCTATCGGCCGATCGAGATCGTCACCCGCCCCGGCTCGCTGCTCGATCCGGGTCCGGAACGCCCGGTGGTGGGCGGCAACCACGAGACCTCGCAGCGCGTGGCGGATGCGGTGTTCCGGGCCCTGGAACCGACCGGTCCGGAACGGCTCTCCGCCGGCGGGCCGACCACCTCCGGTCTGGTGCTGTTCGGCGGGCGGCGCGCGGACGGGGTCTGGACCACCTTCTACGAAACCCACGGCGGCGGTGAAGGCGCGAGGCATGACCGCGACGGCGCGCCGGTGGTGCGGGTCCACATGTCGAACGTGATGAATACCCCAGCCGAAGTGGTGGAAGCGGAGTATCCGATCCGCGTCGAATGCCAGCGCCTGCGCGGCGGCTCGGGCGGGGCAGGGCGGCGGCGCGGCGGCGACGGGTTGCACCGGGAGTACCGCGTGATGTGCGACGATATGTCGGTCACCACCATGTTCGAGCGACGCGTGGTGCCGCCCTATGGCCTGCAGGGGGGAGCACCGGGAGCGCCGTTTCGGATCACCGTCTCCCGGGCGGACGGCCATCGTCTCGACCTGCCGGGCAAGGCAAACGTGCGCCTCGATCGCAACGACGTCGTCGTGGTCGAGAGCTGCGGCGGTGGCGGGTACGGTACCCCGGAGGGGTCGGATACATACGTCGATTCCTCGGTGGCCGCACGAGTCGGTGCACGAGCGAATTCACCAACGGAAATGCGGGCGGACTCGCCGCCGGATTCACCGGCGCACTCACGGGCGCACTCACGGGCGGATTCACCAGCGAATTCATGAAGACAGGGAGAATGATGCAATGAAGCTCGAAGGCAGGAAGGCGATCGTCACCGGCGCCGCGAAGGGCATGGGGGCGGCGATTACCACGACGCTCGCCCGCGAGGGCGCGGACGTGGTGCTGACCGCACGCGACATCCCGCCGCTGGTGGTAGTGGCTGCCGAGGTCCGCGCCATGGGGCGCGGTGCCTGGGCGGTCGGCTGCGACGTCACCGACGACGCGGCGGTCAAGGCGATGGTCGCCAGGGCGCTCGATGTCTTTGGCGGGCGCATCGACATCCTGGTCAACGTCGCCGGCGTCACCGGCCCGATCGAGACCCCGGTGCAGAACATCGAGGTCGCCGACTTCGATTACGTCATCACCGCCAACGAGCGCGGCACCTTCCTGCCGATCAAGTACGTCGTCCCGACGATGATCGCGCAGAGGGAGGGGAAGATCGTCAATATCAGCGGTACCTCGGGGCTGCGCGGCTACGCCATGCGCACCGCCTACAGCGCGTCCAAATGGGCGGTGCGGGGCATCACCAGGACGGTGGCGCTGGAGCTCGGGAAGTACAACATCAACGTCAACGCGGTGTGTCCCGGCATCGTGGACGGTCCGCGTATGCAGAAGCTCTGCGAGGAGAAGGCGAACATGCGCGGCTGGACGACCGAGGAAGTCTACGACGAGTACGTCCAGGACATGGCGCTGAAGCGCGTGACCGCCGCCCAGGACATCGCCAACGCGGTGCTGTTCATGGCGAGCGACGACAGCCGGCAGATCACCGGCCAGCACATCGCCGTCGACGGCGGCTGGGACGTGTGATCGGTATCAAGCCGGTTCGCCGCTGACAATGCCGAGAGCCGATGGTGGTGTATGGCGAAGTGGGAGGTTGCGCGATGACCAAAGAAGAACGATACAACTCAGCGCATTCTTCGAAATGGCTTTCACTCATTCCTTGGAAACTCTATCGTCTATTGGAGATGAGCGTCGACTTCGATGCAAGGCACATTCATGCTGAGAGTGGCGCACTTCGTGAAGGCAAGCCATCGCCGTTGATGCGGGGTGTAGCTCAAGTAATATCGTACTACGACGAAAACCATCCTTGGTGGCAGAAGTTGCCAGATGAAGTTCGATATGGGTTTGTCGTCCTCTCCTTCAAGGTACACGATTCTTTCGATCCACTCAGTTTTGAATTGGAAACCATAGCTTCAGAATGGCTTTCGGAAGTACGCAACTGGCTTCGCATCGGAAACTACGAAATGGCGGCGGCGTTGGTTCTCGAATCCGAGTGGCATCGGTTCTTCGTCCATACGGGCAAGAGAGGTTGGCCGTGGAGAATTGCGCGATGTTTCGTTGGCGCTGAGAACGCTAATGAAATGACGGACCGTGTAGTTCAAGCCTATTCCGAGATGACTATACGAAAATTGGATCTTTGTCAGGAGTGATTTCGCTAGAAATTCACTGAAGGGAAAGTAGATTACGGAGGACGAGTCATGTACGTGCCGTTCGAGTTGGAGATCCCGAGGGACCTCGCCGGCGCCCTGAATGCCCTCGTCGCCGGCGGAGACACGACGACGGTGCCCATCGCGGGAGGCACCAATCTGATCGTGGACATGCGCGCCAGACGCGAGCGTCCGGATCGGGTGGTCGGGCTCGGCAAGGTGGGCGAGCTGCGGGGAATGGAGTTCGGCGCCGAACGCATCTCCATCGGTGGCGGCACCACCGTCACCGAGCTGCTGCGATCACGGGAGATCGCCGAGGCGGCACCTTCGCTCACCGAATCCGCGCGGCTGTTCGCCGGGCTGATGGTGCGCAACACCGCTACCGTGGCCGGCAACATCGCGTGCGGCTCCCCGGCCGCGGATCTGGTGCCGCCGCTGCTCTCCCTCGACGCCGACGTGACGCTGGCCAACGTCGCCGGGACGCGAACGCTGCCGCTCGACGAGTACTTCGTCGGCTACAAGCGTGACGTGCGTCGGCCCGACGAGCTGCTCACCAGCGTTTCCTGGCCGCGCCTTCCCGATTCGTCCGTCAACACGTTCTACAAGCTCGCCCGCCGCAAGGGCGACGCGATCACCGTCACCGGCGTGGCGCTGACGCTCTCGGCCGCCGGCGGAATCTGCACGACGGTACGAATCGCGCTCGGCGCCGTCGCGCCCATCGTGTTTCGCGCCCGCAAGGCGGAGGCAGTGCTGGAGGGCCGGGCGCTTACCCCGGCGTTGATCGCCGAGGCCGCGGCGGCAGCCACCGCCGAATCCAGTCCCATCGACGACGTGCGGGCCTCCGCCGACTACAGGCTCCATACCGTCGAAGCGCTGACTCGGCGGATGGTGGCGCAGGCCTGGGACCGACTCAACTGACAAGAGGACGAGAACCATGTCCAACGAACGCACCGTCACCCTGCGAGTCAACGGCAGGGAAGAACGGGGAAGCTTTCCAGCCCATCGCACGCTTCTCGAAGCGCTCCGTCAGATCGGCCACACGGAGGTGAAGTGCGGCTGCGAGAAGGGCGACTGCGGCGCGTGCGCGGTCCTCGTCGACGGGATGGCGGTGGATAGCTGCCTGACCCTGGCCTGGACCGCCGAAGGCGCCGAGATC
>JAKZYK010000022.1:0-3234 GCA_047514485.1 Gammaproteobacteria bacterium | reverse complement strand
AGGCGTGCGCCCGATCCGGGCCGAGTCGAGCCTGCCCTCGTACAAGTCTTCCGACTATCCACCGCTCGCCCGCGGCAAGGTGCGCTTTGCCGGCGAGTGCGTGGCGCTCTGCATCGCCCCGACCCGGGCCGAGGCCGAGGATGTCGCCGAGGCGGTGGTGCTTGACCTCGAAGCGCTGCCCGCGGTCATCGACAGCCTCGCCGCACGCCGCCCGGACGCTCCGCGCGTGCACGACGAGTGGGACGACAACCTCTTCCTGACGACCTCGATCGACGGCGACGTCGAGTCGGTCAGGATGCGCGCCGCGGTCGTCATCGAGCGCGAGTACCGCACCGCCCGCCAGTGCATGGTGCCGATGGAGGGTAAGGCTGTGCTCGCCCGCTACGACGAACGCAAGGGCCAGCTCGTGGTGTACACGTCCACCCAGGTGCCGCATCTCATCCGCACCGGGCTCTCGCAGTTCCTGGGGCTCGACCAGGCCGATGTGAGAGTCATCGCCCCCGACGTGGGCGGAGGCTTCGGCTACAAGTGCGTGCTCCAGCCCGAGGAGATCTCGGTCTCGTGGGCGGCGATGCACACGGGAAGGCCGCTGCGCTGGGTCGAGGACCGGCGCGAGCATCTCACCGCCGGCGCCAACACCCGCCAGCACCACTACCGGCTCACCGCCTGCGCCGATGAGCGCGGGCGGCTCCTCGCGATCGATGCCGAGATCACGGTGGACGTGGGCGCGTACTCGGTGTGGCCGTTCACCGCCTGCCTCGAAGCCGCGCAGGCCGGCGGCAACCTGCCGGGGCCCTACGCCTTGGACGTCTATCGGTGCAAGACCTGGTCGGTTGCGACCAACAAGCCCGGCTTCACTCCGTATCGCGGCGTCGCGCGCCCGGGGGTGTGCTTCGCGATGGAGCTCACCATCGACGCGATTGCGCGCGCTGTCGGGCGTGAGCCGGCGGACGTGCGGGCGGAGAACCTCGTGCCGGCGAGCGCGATGCCCTATACCAACGTCACCGGAAAGTTCTACGACAGCGGCGACTACCCGGGCAGCGTCGCCGAAGCGCGGCGCATGATCGATCTCGAAGCGGTGCGCGCGCGCCAGAGAACACCGGAGCCGGACGGCCGGCGCATCGGGATCGGGTTCTCGACCTTCACCGAGCAGACTGCGCACGGCACCAAGGTGTTCGGGGCGTGGGGGCTGCCGTTGGTGCCCGGCTACGAGCAGGCGATGGTGAAGCTCGCGCCGAGCGGCGCGGTGGAGGTACGTTCGGGCAACCAATCGTTCGGCCAGGGGCTCGAGACGACGCTCGCCCAGATCGCGAGCGAGCAGCTCGGCATCGACGTCGATCGCATCAAGGTGACGATGGGCGATACCGGCGAGACTCCCTACTCCACCGGCGCCTACGCATCGCGGGGCATGGTGATGGCGGGCGGTGCGGTGTCGAAGGCGGCGGAGTCCCTCGCGGGCCGTATCCGCAAGCATGCGGCGCACCTCCTCCAGGCCACCACCGACCGGGTTTCGCTCTCGGGCGGACGGGCATGGGCCGGCGAGGCGAGCGTGTCGTTCGAGGACATCGGACGTGCGTGGTATTTGCGTCCCGACCAACTTCCCGACGACGTCGACACGCAGGGGCTCGAAGTCACCGAAGGCTACAAGCCCGAGGTGGACACCGGCGTCTTCACCTACGCGACCCATGCCGCGGTGGTCGCAGTGGATCCGGCCACCGGCTCGGTCGAGATCCTCGACTACGTGCTGTTCGAGGACTGCGGGCGGCGCGTGAACCCGATGATCCTGGAAGGCCAGTCCTACGGCGGCGCCGCCCAGGGCATCGGCACCGCGCTGTTCGAGGAGAGTCTCTACGACGAGAACGGCCAGCCGCTCACCTCGACCTTCGCGGACTACGTGGTGCCGGGGCCAGCCGAGCTGCCGTCGATGCGGATCGAGCACACGGAGTCGCCCTCGCCCTACACGCGCCACGGCATCAAGGGGATCGGGGAAGGTGCGGCCATCGCCCCCGCCGGCGCCGTCGTCAACGCGATCAACGATGCGTTGAGGCCGCTCAACGTGGAGATCAACGAGATCCCGGCCACCCCGCGCCGGATCCTTGCGGCGATTCTGGAAGCGCAGGCGGCGCAACGCCGACGAGAAACGCGAGAGAATGGCAGCGCTGACGAGAATTTGCAGTCCGTCACTGTCTCGTGACCGGACAGCGAAGACACGAGCCACGGAGCGAACCCATGACGACTCAACCGGAACTGCTCGAGCGCATCACCGTGCGCACCGGCGTCTTTGGCGGCAAGCCCATCATTCGCGACATGCGGGTCGCGGTGGAGCACGTTCTCGGAATGCTCGCGGCAGGGGACACCGTGGAGACGATTCTCGATGAATACCCGAATCTGACCCCGGAAGACATCCAGGCCTGCCTGCTGTTCGCCCATCGGTCACTTGCGAAAGATTCTGTACGACCTCGGGCTTGGTGACCGGGTTCGAGTTGAACGGGTTCAGATTCCAACGACGGCCGACCGAGAGCGCGGAAGCGATCGTCCGGTGGACTGAGGGATGGCCGTGATTCCCCGGAACTGCAAGCGTTTGGCCGAGGTGGGATTCCCGATTGCCGAGGTGTCACGGCAGGCGGTGCGAGAGAAGTCAATCCGACGCGGGCATCCTTCCACCCTGCACCTTTGGTGGGCGCGGCGGCCGCTGGCCTCGTCGCGGGCAATACTGATGGCATTGCTGCTGCCGGATCCCTGCGACGCCCGATGCCCGAAGATGTTCAAGGAGGAGGCCCGCCATATTCTCATCAGTATGTACGGCCGACTCCCGGGAGAAGCATCGACCATCAAGCGAGATGAAGGATTGCAGCGGATGATGCTGAAGTTCATCGCCGACTTCGCCAACTGGGACAACGCCGCGAAGCCGAAGTACCTGAAGACGGGCCAAGCGCTGGTGCGCGCAGCCCATCCGGACAAGGTCCCCCTCGTGGTGGATCCTTTCGCCGGCGGCGGCTCCATCCCGCTGGAGGCGTTACGTCTCGGCTGCGAGGCGTTTGCCAGCGACATTAATCCCGTTGCCGGTCTCATTCTCAAGGTCATGCTGGAGGATGTCCCGCGCCACGGGCCGGAACTGGTGGATGGACTGCGGCGCGCGGGCGCCATGATCAGGAGGGCAGCGGAGAGGGAATTGGCCGGCCTGTATCCGGCCGACCCGGATGGTGCCACGCCGATCGCCTGTCTCTGGACCCG
>JAKZYK010000021.1:0-3261 GCA_047514485.1 Gammaproteobacteria bacterium | reverse complement strand
CGTGCTCGCGCCGGGAGACCGCCGCCTGGGCGGCGCCGGAGGCAGCCTGACGGTTCAGCGCCGCCGTTCGCCACCATGCAAGCCCGAGACCGATCGTCGCTGCCCCTACGATCGCGAGATTGCGCAGGATTTCGCTGACGGCGATCCAATCGGCCGTGTGTCCCATCATCAGCAGTGTTTCCGGCAACCGCGGGCCTCGAACGCGGCCTTGCGCATCGTTTCGGGGAGCGTTGATACGACTGAACGGCCGCGTCCGCGCTGCGCGATACGATCCGGTGTACCGAGGAGACGCAACTGCATCGTCCTTGGCCTGGAGATGCCCGATGGAGCGAGAGATCGCCGGGAAGTGTCGCGAGTTCGCAGGCTGGGTGCAGTCAGCCGCGAAGCCGTTCGGGCGTCGAATTCAGCCCCTCGAGTTGTAGGCGTTCGCCCGTGGGTTTGGACGCCGGATGCGCTTGGTCAGGAACAGCAGGCGGGACAGAAAGACGAGCGCATTGTTCAGACGCTTGGCCGGAATACGGCGCTCGCCGCCGACGCACTTGCAGTCCATGATCGGCTCTGGGGACGCGAGGACGTCGGCCCGCATCGCATCGTGGTTCTTGGACACAGCCTCAGTTGGGAAGACTCGGTACAGCTTGGCGCCAACCGATACGTACGATTCGCGATACGAATCGATCCGGGGCAGGTGAAGGTTGACGTGCGTCTCGCTTGACCAGCCGCTCTATACCCGGCTCTCGATCGAGGAAGCCGCGGACGAGGTTCGCCAGTCGAGCCGGAATCCCAATGGCCCTCGGGTGCTGTTCCTGGACGAGATCCAGTACCTGGCCGATTGGGAGCGTCACCTCAAGGTGTTCGTGGACACGCATCCCAGCGTCAAGTGTGTGGTGTCCGGCTCGGCGGCGGCCGCGCTTCGGCTCAAGAGTATCGAATCGGGAGCCGGCCGTTTCACGGACTTTTTATTGCCACCGCTGACCTTTTATGAGTACCTCGATTTGCAGGGCATCGAGGGCTTGGCAAAGCGCGAGGAGCCGGAGGGCCGATACACGCTGAACGACATCGGAGAGCTCAATCGTCACTTCGTCGACTACGTCAATTTCGGCGGCTATCCGGAAGCCGTCTCGTCTCCTGCCATCCGTTCCGATCCCGCCCGTTACATCGGTGCCGACATCGTCGAAAAAGTCCTGCTGCGCGACCTTCCGAGCCTGTACGGCATTCAGGACGTGCAGGAGCTCAATGCGTTGTTCATGACCTTGGCATACAACACGGCCGGAGAGGTATCGCTGGAAAAACTATCTCAGAACTCAGGCGTGACCAAGCCGACACTCAAACGCTATCTGGAATACCTGGAAGCGGCGTTCCTGATCAAGATCGTCCACCGAATCGACCACAATGCCCGCCGCTTCAGGCGTGCCAATCACTTCAAGGTGTACGTCACTACCCCGGCGCTGCGCTGCGCGCTGTTTGGTCCGGTGGCGGAGGACTCCGAACCACGGCGGGATGACCGCGCCGAAGCCGCCGGCCGCGACCAGGAGCAGGTGTTCGGGGTCGGGCAATGCTCGATATTCCTTGTCGCCGCGGTCCCGAACCACTCGGCCCTTGCCCACCTCGGTCCATTCGCGGCGCCGGATACGAGCCCGCTCGTACAGCCGCCGACCCACGTCCGCGCGCGAGAAGCCCTCGACCGCCAGATGTTCGCGAAGCTGGCGGGGCACGATGATCGCGTAGTGCCCCGGCCAGATCGAGTACTGGCGTATGTTGGCCCGAATTTCCGCCGCGAACGTTTCGAGGATCTCCTCCGGATCGGTCGTCCATTCGTTCATGATCTGGCGCGGGGCGCCCGCTGCCATGACAGTGACGGCCGATGCGCCTTCCGGAACCCCGCGTGCGGTGGCCAGCGGCTCCCACGGCGAGCCCTCCTCGTCTTCGGCCACCCAGAAGCTGAACTTGCCGGGGTGCCCGAGGGTCGATCGGTCGATTCCGCCGAGGCGCACGTCGAACAGGTTGATGAGGCAGAGGCGGATCGCGCGCCCGATCACCGCAGTCGCCCGATCGCTGTTGCCGAGCGCGTTGAACGTGCCGTCCATCCCGAGTGCGCGACGCACATCGCCGTTGACGACGATGAAGATGGCGCGCCGGGTCGGTCAGGACGCGAACCGGCCCTTTCCCTGGGTGGTGAGTGACTTCGGACTCGTCGACGCCATCGAGTCCGGACTGGTCAATATCCCGCAGCTCGCGGTGCGGGACACGAGCGGCTCGCCCATCCCCGGCTACTTCAACATCTGGCGCTGGATCCTGCCGAGGCTGACCCCCGCCGAGCGCGGGGGAAGGCGGGGCCGCGTGAAGCCGGAAGCTCTGCTCAAGTATGCGCACGGGCCGGTCGCGATGCTCGGCGGACTGTGGGAGGTGCTCCGCCGGGCATGGAGCGAGCGCGAAGATGAGCCCCGCCCGCCCGTGTTCATCATCGTGTGCAACGACACCGCACTCGCCAAGGTCGTCTACCGGTGGCTCGCCGAGGACGAGGTGCCTGTGGGCATTCCGCCGGCCCGCCTCGATGGACTGCACAACACGGACGGAGACATCCGCACCATCCGTGTGGACTCCAAGGTCGTGCGCGAGTCCGACGACGGGGGAGCGAAGTCCGACGCAGACCGGTGGATGCGCCTCACGCTGGATACGGTCGGGAAGACCGACTGGCCATGGGACACGCAGCGGCGGCCCATCTACCTGGAGGGCTTCGAGGCGCTCGCGAAGAAGCTCGAACGCCCCCTCCATCCGCCGGGCCGGGACGTGCGCTGCATCGTGAGCGTCGGGATGCTGGCCGAGGGCTGGGACTGCAACACCGTCACCCACATCGTGGGGCTCCGCCCGTTCATGTCCCAGCTTCTCTGCGAGCAGGTGGTCGGGCGGGGGCTGCGCCGGTCCAGCTATGCGGTGGGGGACGACAGAAAGCTCGGGGAGGAGGTAGCGAAGATCTTCGGAGTCCCGTTCGAGGTCGTGCCGCTGAAGGAGAACCCGGCGGGCAACGAGTCACGCCCGCCCCCGAAGATCTGGCCGATCCACGCGCTTCCGGAGAGGGCCGAACTCGAGATCCGGTTCCCCCGAGTCGAGCGCTACATGCAACGGATTCGGCATCGCTTGAAGGTCGATTGGGACAACATCGCTCCGCTCTGCCTTGACCCGATGGACATCCCGCCCGAGGTGGAGATGAAGGCCGGGCTTCCGAGCAATACCGGCCGTCCCGCGCTCGTCGGCCCGGGACGC
>JAKZYK010000020.1:0-7763 GCA_047514485.1 Gammaproteobacteria bacterium | reverse complement strand
CTTCCGTTCGCTATGCTTCGAGACCGGGACCACGCTGCCGTAGGCTCGACCCGATGATCCCCAGCCGGGCTCGCGAGCTTCGAGCTGAACCACCTGCTTGCCCATTCGCGCCAGATGAAGGGCGGTGGAAGAGCCGGTAATACCCGCCCCGATGACAACGGCGTCGGCTTGCAACGCCTCGCACAGAGGGCCCACCGGTGCCGGCGGCTCCTTGGCGGCCTTGTTCCACGAGGGGAGCGGGCAGGGCTCCTCGACCATGTTCCCTACCTGTCGTCCACTACATGATCTCATCGGAGATTCGCAATCGAATCCAGCGTACGACTGTATATTCTCATCCAGGCTGTGCACCCGCACGGGCTCGTGACTCGCGTGCCAGCAGGGCTCGCGACGCGCGCATCCAGGCCGCTGAGAGTGATATCGAGATTATCGTGAACGGAACACCAAACCAACGCTTCGATCCCGTGACGCTGGAGATCCTGTGGTCGCGCCTGATCTCGATCGCCGACGAGTCCGCCGCGGCGCTGTTGCGGACCGCGTTCTCCACCGTGGTCCGCGAATCGAACGACTTCACCACGGTGCTGCTGGACGCCGAGTGCAACTGCCTGGCTGAGAACACCGGCGGCATCCCGTCCTTCGTCGGCATGGTGCCGAGCACCGTGAAGGCGATGCTCGAACGCATTCCGGTCGAGCGCTGGCGGCCGGGCGACTGCATCATCACCAACGATCCCTGGCTCGGGTCGGGCCATCTTCCCGACGTCACCATGGCATCCCCGATCTTCCACCGCGGCAAGCTCGTCGGCTTCTCCGGGTCGATCGCGCATCTGCCCGACATCGGTGGCTCCGGATGGGCCTGCGATACGCGCGAGCTGTACGAGGAGGGTCTGCGCCTGATGCCGGTCAAGTTCATCGAGAACGGCGAGGAGCACGAGGTCATAGGGGACATCATCCGCGACAACGTCCGGGTGCCGGATCAGGTCATCGGCGACCTCTATGCCCAGGTGGCGGCGCAACGGATCTGCCGGAAGGGCTTGCAGCAGTTCCTCGACGACACCGATCTGGCCGATCTGGCGGAGCTCTCCGAGGAGCTGCGCGGCCGCGCCGAGACCGCCATGCGCAAGGCGATCGCGGCGCTGCCGGACGGGTCCTGGTCCGCCTCCATGGATGCGGACGGGATCGACGAGTTCGAGACCCACATCGAGTGCCGGATGACCATCGACGGCTCGGATCTGGAACTGGACTTCGAGGGGACGTCGGAGCAGGTCGCGTGCGGGATCAATTCGGTGATGAAGTACACGTACGCCTACGCGACCTATCCCATCAAGTGCGCACTCGATCCTGACAGCCCGCGCAACGAGGGATCGTTCCAGCCGATTACGGTCAAGGCGCCGGAAGGTTCCATCCTCAACCCGACCCATCCCGCTCCCGTGGGAGCCCGCCAGCTCACGGGCCACCTCCTGTATGGCGCCATCTATCGGTGTCTCGCGCAGTTCGCGCCGGACCGGGTCGTGGCGGAATCCGGCAGCACGCCGAGCCTGCGCTCCGTCTACGGCGGCGTGGACCGGCGGGGCTACCGTTTCAACCAGGCGCTGTTCGCGTCCGGCGGCCTGGGCGCGAGCCATCGGATGGACGGATACGCCTGCACCGCCTTTCCTTCCAATACCGGGGTGGGCAGCGTCGAGGCGCTCGAGAGCGTGTCGCCGCTGCTGGTGCGTCGCAAGGAGCTGGCGCAGGACTCGGGCGGGGCGGGGAAGTTCCGCGGCGGCCTGGGTCAGGACGTGGAGATCGAGGTGCGCTCGGACCAGCCGGTCCGGCTCTCGGTGATGTCCGACCGTCACAAGTATCCGCCGCGTGGAATCCTGGGCGGCCGCGACGGTTCGCGCACCCGGATCGAGTTCCGCGACGGCACCCGGCCGCACCAGAAGGGACGCACGGTGATGCAACCCGGCGAGCTGCTCAGGCTGCACTTTCCCGGCGGCGGCGGGTACGGCGATCCGGCGGAGCGCGACCCGGCCGCGATCGAGGACGACATTGCAAAGGGCTATGTCTCGGTCGAGGCGGCCCGGTCGGTCTACGGCTACAGGGGCTGAGCAGAGGCTGAGCCGCCGGACGATATGCAAGCGCAGGTGGATCGGAGTGGACGTGAGCGGCATTCCCGGCACGAGATCCAATGGCGTCCGCGGACATGTCCATCAATGACCACGTGAGTTGCGACCGATCGGATGCTTGGCGCGTCGTCCATGTCACGGAGATGAAGGGAACCTTATGGCAAATGGAGTGCACTCCCGGCCTCGAGAAGCGCGTCAAAGCCCGGGCGGTGAACACCGGCGCCGGATATCCCGAGATCCTCATGGATCACGGAGCAGAGGTCGAAACTGAACGCCGAGAGACCATCTTCAACGCCCTTCGACGCGCCCGCAATATGTCGTAGGCGACAGGCCGATTGAGGCATGTGAATCGTTGCGTCCCCAAGCTCCGGTCGGGTGCGGCCCTTGCGGCGGCGTCTCGATCGCCCGATCTCACCTGAGCACGTCGAGATTCAGATCGAGCACGCGCCCCATCCAGAGCGCCCGGTCGCGGTGGTCTTCGAGATCCTGTCCGGTCTCGGGGTGCACCAACACCGTGAGCCCCCGACGGTTGAGAATCAGCCATCGCACGATCCGGTCGAACTGGTCCGGCGCGAACGCGACCTGGTACATCGGCTCGGGATGCGGTCCGACCGGTTCGTCGCGCCAGCGGCCGAGCTTCACCGTGAAGTGGGCATCGAGCGCCTCGCGCACCACGGCGGCGTCGGCGCGGCTCGCTTCGTCATAGTAGATGTGGGCGTGATAGCCGGTAACTTCGGGCACGTGTTTCACCATTCGCGGTTCCATTGTTGCGCACAGTCGAAATGCCCGTTGAGCTCTTCCCCCGTGCGGTAGGCCATGACGTTGATACGCGCGAACGGATCTGCCATCCGGTAGAGCCGAGGCTTACCCATCGCCGCCGCCAGGAAATCGACCAGCGGTTGCCATTCACAACTACCGCCCGGAGGCGGTCGTGTCATTCATGCCGAGCCCGCGTTCGAGCACGACCACGTCCGGCGGCCGCTCGAACGGAGCCGGCGCGGGCTCGCCACGGCTCCGCTCCCGGCCCACCGCACCGAAGAAGCCCTCGAGGCCGGCCGGCGAGATCAGCCACATCATGACCAGATCGTCATCGCTCTCGTTCACGATCTCATGCCTGACGTCGGGGCCGAGGAAGCACGCGGTCCCCGGGACCAGGGGATGGCTCTCCTCGTCCGCAACCACGCTTCCGCGGCCGCGGAAGCAGATCTGAAGCTCGACCTGGGCGCCGTGCGAATGAGGCCGCACCCGCCCGCCCGGCGCGATCGTCTGGTAGCCCATCGACAGCGTGCCAAAGCCGGTATCGGCCGGCACGAGCTTTGGGTCGGCGTGCCCGTTCGCGGGCATCGGCTGCCACCAGGAGAGTCCCTCCTCCGGCTGCACGACGACGGCGCGACCGCGGGCGGCTTCGATCGGGTTCATGGCGAACTCCTGGCTTTCCGGGGCATCGTGAGGCTCATCTGCCGTATATCACATCAGGAGTGCCTCCGGTGGGAGATCGCGACCGGCCGGCATCCGCCCCGGCAATCGTGCTCTTCTCCCGGCATCCGCCACCACGCCGTTTTGGCAAGCGACGGGCCTTCCCCTATGCTTGCCCTCACGACAGGGATGCGGGGCGAATCATGAAGCTCATCGGGGTCGATATCGGCGGGACGTTCACCGACGTCGTATTCGCCGACACCGAGACGAACGACATCCGCGTCCACAAGGTGCCGACGACACCCGACGACCCGTCGCTCGGCATGCTCGCCGCGGTGCGCGAGCTCTGCGAGCGCGAGGAGCTCTCCCCGGCGGAGGTCGGACACCTGTTCCACGGCACCACCATCGCGACCAACGCGATCCTCACCCACGACGGCGCGCGCACCGGGATGATCACGAGCGAGGGCTACCGCGACATCGTCCACATCGGGCGCCACCAGCGGCCCCAGCACTACTCGATCCGGCAGGAGATTCCTTGGCAGGACCGGCCGTTCGTCCGCCGCCGGCACCGCCTCACGGTGCCCGAGCGCATCACGCCGCCGGCGGGCGAGGTCCTCACCCCGCTCGACGAGGAGGCGGTGCGGCGCGCGGCCCGTCGGCTCCGGGACGAAGGCGTGGAGGCGATCGCGGTGTGCTTCCTGTTTTCCTGGATCGATCCGGCCCACGAGGAGCGGGCGGCGGCCATCGTGCGTGAGGAGCACCCGGACTGCTTCGTGACCACCTCCGCTTCCGTATCGCCCCAGTTCCGGGAGTTCGAACGGTTCACCACCACCACCATGAACGCGTTCATCGGGCCGCGGGTGCGCGACTACATGAACCGGATCGGCGCCCGCATGGAGGAGGCGGGAGTCTCGGCGGAGCTCCACGTCATGAGCTCCAACGGCGGCGTGGCCACGGTGCGCACCGTATCCGAGCGGCCGGTCGTCACGCTCCTCTCGGGGCCGGCGGCCGGGGTCCTCGGCGGGCGGTGGGCGGGCGAGCTCTCCGGGCGCCGCAAGCTCATCACCTTCGACATGGGCGGCACGTCGGCCGATATCGGCATCGTCGACGAGGGCCGCTTCGCCGAAGCGACCGCGCGCGATACCTGGATCGCCGGATATCCGGTGCTCGTGTCGATGATCGACATCCACACCATCGGAGCCGGCGGCGGCTCGATCGCCCGGGTCGACCGGGGCGGGGCATTCCGGGTGGGCCCGGAGAGCGCGGGGGCGGCGCCCGGCCCCGCAGCCTACGGGCACGGCGGCACCGAGCCCACCGTCACCGACGCCAACGTGGTGCTGGGACGGCTCGATCGCGACTACTTCCTCGGGGGCGCGATGGCCCTCGACGAGGCGGCGGCCACCGCCGCGATCGGCCGGCTCGCGGGCGGTCTCGGCCTTGACGAACGCGAGGCGGCGGAGGGCGTGCTCGCGATTGTCAACGCGAACATGGCGAACGCGATCAGCTCGCGCACGGTGCAGAAAGGGATCGATCCCCGCGATTTCTCGCTGGTCGCGTTCGGCGGCGCGGGGCCGCTGCACGCGGTGGAGGTGGCGGCTCTGATCGGAATTCCGGAGGTCATCGTCCCGCCGTTCCCCGGCATCACATCGGCGGTCGGGCTCTTGACCACGGAGCTTCGCTACGATGCAGTCAAGACCCAGTTCCAGGTGAGCGGCGAGCTCGACCTCGGCCGCCTCAACGGCGATCTCGCGGCGGTGGAAGCGGGGATCGCGCAGCAGTTCCGGGCCGACGGGGTGGACCAGGCCGAGGTCAGCTTCGAGCGCTCGGGGGATCTCCGCTACGTCGGTCAGGGTTACGAGCTTCGGATACCGTTCCCGGCCGGCGAGATCGGGCCGGTCGAGACCGAAGAACTGTTCCGGCGATTCCACGAGCAGCACCGGGCGGAGTACGGCCATGTCTTCGAGGACAGCTCCATCGAGATCGTGAATGTCCGGGTGGCAGGGGTCGGCCGGACCCCCACCATCGGCGCCCCACCCGCAATCCGTGGAGAATCGCTCGAAGCAGCACGGGTCAAGACCGGCCGCGGGACGTTCCGTACCGCCGGCGGCGGGCTCGCCGAAGTCGAGACCACGTTCTATCTCCGCGACCGCCTGCCGGTCGACGAGCCGTTCCCCGGCCCCGCCGTCGTACTGCAACGTGACTCGACGACGGTGATCCCCCCCGGCAGCATCGCCTGCGCGGACGAAGCGGGCAATCTCATCATCACCATCGAGGATTCACCATGAGCGACAGCCCGACGACGAGCCGCAACACCGCTGGCGGCAGCAGCCGAAGCGGCAGCAGCGGTGGCAACCGGAACGGCGGCGGTGACGGAAGCCGTAGCGGCAGGGGCGCCAATGGCAACAGCGGCGGCAACGGCGGCAGAGACGCCAACGGGATCGGCGGCAGTGGCCTCGATGGCTCGAACCGAGGGGTGGACCCGGTCACCGCGAGCGTCATCCAAGGCGCGCTCGAGAACATCGCGACGGAGATGGGCCACAAGCTCATGCGCATGTCGTACTCGTCGATCATCCGCGAATCCGAGGACTTCGGGGCGGGGCTGGTGGACGCGGGTGGACAGGGACTCGCGGAGTCGGCCCAGTCCACCCCCCTCCAGTCCGGACCCATTCCGGGCTACGTACAGGGAATGCTTCGCCAGATGGCGGAGCGCGGCGACGAGATTCGCCCCGGCGACGTGATCATGCACAACGATGCCTACGCCGGTGCGAGCCACGGCCCCGATGTCGCCTTCATCGTGCCCGCGTTCCACCAGGGGCGGATCGTCGGCTTTGCGGTGACCACCGCCCATCACCTCGACATCGGCGCCCTCACCCCCGGGAGCTGCGGCATTGTCGACGCGATCGACGCCTACGCCGAAGGGCTTCAGTTCAAGTCGATCAAGGTGTACGAGGCCGGGCGCAAGATCGGGCAGGTCTGGCAGTTGCTGCGCGACAACATCCGGGCCTCCGATCTCGTGGTCGGCGACATGGAAGCCCAGATCGCCGCCTCGCGGATCGGGGCGGACCGCTTCGTGGCGCTGCACGAGCGCTACGGGGTCGAGACGGTGGAGGCGGCCGGCGAAGCGGCGAAGGAGCACGCCGAGCGGTTGATGCGGTCCGCCATCGCCGCCCTGCCGGATGGGACCTGGCAGGCCACGACGTTCATCGACGGCTACCTCGACAGCGACGACCCGACGAAGAAGCATCTGCCCCTGGTGGTCACCATCACCGTGGACGGGGACGAGATGACGGTGGACCTCACCGGCACCGCCGCTCAGGTGCCCGACCGTCCGATCAACATGCCGCTGGTAGGAACCGTGGACATCGCGGTGTGGCTCACGGTGCGCTCGGTGCTGCTCGACACCGCGGTGCACGGACACATTCCGGTCAACGCGGGGCTCGTGCGTCCGATCCGGCTTGTCGTGCCGCGCGGGTGCCTCTGCAATCCGGTCTTTCCCGCCCCCACCATCGCCCGCTTCTGTCCCGGCAACCAGCTCGCCGATACGGTGATGAAGGCGCTGGCGGAAGCGGTTCCCGAGCAGGTATCGGCCGGCATCGGCAACCTCAAGGTCATCGCGTTCTCCGGGCTGCGCGGCGAGACCCACTGGGTCCACATGGAGATCTTCGAGGGCTCCTACGGGGGGCGCTACGGGATGGACGGGATGGACGCGGTCGACACCCTGTACGCCAACACCCGCAACAATCCCATCGAGGATATCGAGTCGCACCTGCCGCTCCGGGTGCGCCGGTACGAGCTCCGCGACGACGCGTGCGGAGCCGGCCGGTGGCGGGGCGGCCTCGGTTCGATACGCGAGTTCGAGTACCTCTCGGACGGCGGGGGCTCGGTCGAGGGAGAGGGCCACGCCTACCGGCCGTGGGGCTTCCGGGGCGGCGGCGACGGCCAGCCTTCGTCGCTGGAGCTGGTGCGCTCGAACGGGGCGAGCACCAGCCTGCCCTCCAAGGTGCCCCACACGGTGGTGAAGGCGGGGGATCGCTTCGTCTGCGAGGGTCCGGCCGGCGGCGGTTACGGGGACCCGCTCGAGCGCGACTCGGCCCAGGTTCTGGACGACGTGCTGGACGGCTTCATATCGGCCGAGACGGCCGAGCGGGACTATGGGGTTGTAGTCGCGGCCGATAACCAGGTCGACGCCGGGGCAACCGAAACAGCGCGCGCCGCCCGCCGGGGCTGAGCTGTCCGGTTCGG
>JAKZYK010000019.1:0-2719 GCA_047514485.1 Gammaproteobacteria bacterium | reverse complement strand
GCGCTCATCGACGAGGACGCGCGTGTCGTGTGGTGTTGCCTCCCGCGCTTCGACGCGGACCCGGTGTTCTGCAGCCTGATCGACGACGACGCGAACGCGCAAGCGGGCTTCTTCGCCATCGATCTCCTGGGCGCGGTGCGCACCGAACAGCGCTACGCCCCGAACACCGCGATTCTGGAGACGCGGATCGAGGACCGTGAAGGCAACGGTATCGTCGTGACCGACTTCGCCCCGCGGTTCCATGCGCGGGGGCGCACGTTCCGCCCCACCATGCTTGTGCGCAGGGTCCGCCCGTCCGGTGGGTCGCCGCGCATCCGCATCAGGGTGCGCCCGCGCTTCAACTACGGCGGGCGCGCGCCCGACGTCACCCACGGCTCCAACCACATTCGCTTCGTGCACACGAGTCAGGCGCTGCGACTCAACACCAATGCCCCGATCACGTACGTGCTCGACGAGACCCCGTTCCTCCTCGAGGAGCCGGTGAGCCTTCTCTTCGGGCCTGACGAGACCCTTGCGGGCGGCGTCGAGGAGACCGCGCGCGAGTTCGAGGAGGAGACCGCCGCGTACTGGCGGCGATGGACCCGGCGCCTCGCGCTCCCGTTCGAGTGGCAGGATGCGGTCACCCGCGCCGCCATCACGCTCAAGCTCTGCGCGTTCGAGGAAACCGGCGCGATCATCGCGGCGATGACCACGAGCATCCCGGAAGCCGCGGACACGGGGCGGAACTGGGACTATCGCTACTGCTGGCTCCGGGACTCGTTCTTCGTGGTCAGGGCGCTCAACAGTCTCGCCGAGGTCGAGACGATGGAAGACTATCTCCGCTACCTGAACAACATCGTCAGCACCAATCAGGTGGAGAGCTCCGACGGGCATATGCAACCGGTGTTCGGAATCGGGCTGGAACGCCGCCTCACCGAACGGACCGTCGCGTCGCTCGCGGGCTACCGGGGCATGGGCCCGGTGCGGGCCGGCAACCAGGCGTTCGAGCACGTCCAGCACGACGTCTACGGCAACGCGGTGCTCGCGGCCTCGCAGGCGTTCTTCGACACCCGGCTTCTGGCCCGTCCGGGACGCGTCGAGTTCGAGCGCCTGGAGCGGATCGGCGAGCGCGCCTTCCGGATGCACGACCAGCCCGATGCCGGCATATGGGAGCTGCGCACCATGGCACGGGTGCACTCGTCCTCGAGCCTGATGTGCTGGGCCGCATGCGATCGGCTCGCGAAGATCGCGACCCATCTCGGCGCCTCGGATCGGGCCGCGCGGTGGCGGCAGCGGGCGGAGTCGGTGCGCCAGGCCATCCTCGAGCGAGCCTGGAATCCGAATCTTGGCGCCTTCGTCGAGTGCTTCGAGGGCGAAGGTCTCGATGCGAGCCTGCTCCTGATGGCCGAGGTCGGCTTCATCGATCCCTGCGATGCGCGCTTCCGGTCGACGGTGGCCCGTATCGAGCAGGAGCTGCGCCGCGGCAACCATCTCTTCCGATACACGACGGCCGACGACTTCGGCGTACCCCACAACGCGTTCAACATCTGCACTTTCTGGTACATCGACGCACTTGCCAGGGTCGGACGTCACCGCGAGGCGCGGGAAATCTTCGAGACCATGCTGGAATCGCGGAACCCGCTCGGCCTCCTGTCCGAGGATATCGATCCCGCAAGCGGCGAGCTGTGGGGGAACTATCCCCAGACCTACTCGCTGGTCGGCATCATCAACGCGGCGACGGCGCTGAGCGAGTCGTGGGAGGACAACGCATGAGCCCGCTCGTTCCGCCTGCGGAACGAGCTCGCCTGGTTCCGCTCGCAAAGCGAGCTCGATTGGTGGTCGTATCGAACCGTGTGGCCTCGTTGAAGGATCCGGCCCGGGCCGGAGGGCTGGCGGTGGCGCTGCTCGATGCGCTGCGGCGCAGCGGCGGAGTGTGGTTCGGATGGAGCGGGGAGATCACCGAGCGAGAGCGCCGGACCCCGAAGCTCCAGCATTACAGCGGGCTGACCGTCGCGACCCTCGACCTGACCCCCGACGACTACGAGGACTACTACAACGGCTTCGCGAACTCGACCCTGTGGCCCTTGTTCCACTACCGCCTCGACCTCGCGACGTTCGACCGCGAGCACTATCAGGGCTACATCAAGGTCAACCAGCGGTTCGCCCATACCCTGCTGCCCCTGCTCGAGCCGGAAGACCACATCTGGGTCCACGACTATCACCTCATGGCCTGCGGCGAGGAGCTGCGACGGATGGGGTGCAACCATCCGATGGGCTTCTTCCTCCATATCCCGTTCCCGGCGCGGGAGTTGCTCGCGACCCTGCCGACGCATGACGTGCTCGTGCGGGCCCTGTTCTCGTACGACGTGGTCGGCTTCCAGACCGAGGGCGACCGTGACCGCTTCTGCGACTACGTCGTGCACGAGGCGAAGGGCAAGCGCCTCGGCCGTGACCGGCTGCAGGCGTTCGGGCGGGAGATCGTGGTCGAGGCCTTCCCCATCGGTATCGACGCCAAGGCATTCACGCGGTACGCGACCACCAAGGAGGCCCAGGAGCACGCCGCGCGCATGCGCCGGGTGCTCGCCAACCGGCTGGCGATTCTCGGCGTCGATCGTCTCGACTACAGCAAGGGGCTGCCCGAGCGTTTCCGAGCCTTCGAACGCCTGCTGGCCGTCTATCCGGAAAACCGGGGGCGAGTGAGCTACATCCAGATTGCGCCGCGATCGCGCGCGGACGTGCA
>JAKZYK010000018.1:0-7437 GCA_047514485.1 Gammaproteobacteria bacterium | reverse complement strand
TACAAGCCGGTCACCGATCGCATGGCCGAGCTCACCGGCAAGAAGATCCAGTTCTTCATGCCCACCTCCTACGCCTCGGTCGTGGAGGGCATGCTCGGCGGCTTCGTCCACGTGGCGGTGCTGGGCCCCTACTCCTACGTGATCGCCAGCGAGAAGGATCCGGCCATCGAGGTCTTCGCGACCTATGCGAAGAAACCCGGACACATGCAGGAGGAAGGCCCCGGCTACCGCGCCGCGCTGATCACGAAGAAGGGCAGCGGGTTCACGACCATCGAATCGCTGAAGGGCACCACCCTGGGGCTCGTCGACCCGGGCAGCACGTCCGGCAATCTGATGCCGCGGGTCGTATTCGGCGCCGTCATCGGCATGGATCTCGACGACTACTTCGGCAAGGTCGTCTACACGGGAAGCCACGAGCTCTCGTCGGTCGCGGTCGGCAAGGGCAAGGTCGACGCCGCATTCGTCGCGACCCACCGCTTCGACAACGTCGTCGACAAGGGCGAGATCAAGCTCGAGGACGTCAACGTGCTGTGGAGATCCGATCCCATCCCGCAGGATCCGTTCGTCTACCGCAACGATCTCTGCCAGGAGGTTCGCGCGCAGATTGCGGACACGTTCCTGGGGCTCAAGGATCAGCCCGCAGCGAAGACGTTCCTCGACAACGTGAAGTCGAATACCTTCGTGCCGATGATGTCGAAGGACTACGACATCATCCGCAAGCTCAAGGCGGCGAAGGACGCGAAGAAGAAGGCCGGCTGATCCGACGAACGCGGGGCGGCGCCCGTCTCGGGACGGAGGCGGGCGCCGCGCGTGATCGGAGGAAGATCTCCATGCCGATTCTCGAGGTGCGCGAGCTCAGCGCCCGCTACACGTCGGCCGGACCCGCGATACTGAAAGGCGTCTCCTTCGACGTGGAGGCCGATGACTTCTTCGCCATCATCGGTCCGAGCGGGGCGGGCAAGTCGACGCTCATCCGCTGCATCAACAAGCTCGTGGAGCCGAGCGGCGGGAGCGTGCGCTTCCGCGGCCACGAGGTGACGCGGCTGCGCGGGCGCGACCTGCGCGCGCTTCGCCGCAACATCGGCATGATCTTCCAGGAGTTCAACCTCATCGACCGCATGAGCGTCATGGACAACGTGTTGTCCGGGCGCCTCGGGTACACGGGAAACGTCCGCTCCCTGTTCCGCGCCTTTCCGCGCGCCGACATCGAGCATGCGTTGCAGTTGCTGCATCGGGTGGGCCTTGAGGATCACGTCGACAAGCGCGCCGACGAGCTTTCGGGCGGGCAGCGCCAGCGGGTCGGCATCGCCCGGGCGCTGATGCAGGACCCGAAGCTCCTGCTGCTCGACGAGCCGACTTCGTCGCTCGATCCCAAAATCTCCCGCGAGGTCATGGGCCTCATCAAGAACATGGCGCAGGAGTTCGGCGTGCCGTGCCTGTGCAACATCCACGACGTCGCGCTGGCGATGGAGTTCTGCAACCGAATCATCGGCCTGCAGGACGGCGTGAAGATGTTCGACGGGCCCGTCGAGCAGATGGACCAGGCGAAGCTCGACGAGATCTACGCGATGGAGGTGCTGTGAGGCGGGAACGATGAACGGCGCGGACGGCGATGCCGGCGTGGCTGCCGCCCCCACCGCCGATCGACTCCTCGCCGAGCGGCGCCGGCGTCGCAGCGGGCACTTGGCCATCGTGGTCGTCCTGACCGCCCTGGTCGGGTGGAGTGTCGACGTCACGATCGTCAAGGACACCGACTGGGAACGCATCGGCTCGTTCGCCAACGTGCTGGAGGCGGCCGGCGAGTTCGTCGGGGTGGACTGGGGCCTGTTCCAGGATCTCGCCAAGCCGGCGCTCGAGACGTTCATGATCGCCTGCCTGGGCACGCTGCTCGGGGTGATCGTGTGCATCCCGGTCACCTGGTTCGGCGCGCTGAACATCACGCCGTTCAAGCCGGTCACCTACCCGCTCGCGCGGCTCATGATGACGTTGAGCCGATCTATTCACGAGATCGTCTGGGCGCTGTTCTTCGTCGCGGTGGTGGGGCTCGGCGCGATGGCCGGAATCTTCGCGCTCGCCATGCGCTCGGTCGGCTTCATCGCGAAGATGTCGGCGGAGGCGATCGAGGACATCGACCCCGGGCCGGTCGAGGCCATTCGCGCGGTGGGCGGCAACGGATTCCAGGTGCTGCTCTACGCGATACTGCCGCAGGTCCTGCCACAGGTCCTCGGGGTCATCGTGTTCGAGTGGGAGATCAACATCCGACGCTCGGCCATCCTCGGGCTCGTCGGCGCCGGCGGGCTGGGGCTCGTCTTCTTCCGTCAGATGAACACCTTCAACTTCCCCGGGGTGACAACGGTCATCCTCGCGATCCTCGGCATCATCCTCATCGGCGAGGTGGTCTCCCACTTCGCGCGCAAGGCGGCGATCTGATGGCGCCGAATCCCCGGTGCGCCGTGGCCGGAGGGTCATGATGCCCGGCGCGACCTCCGCTCCGGCCAGCGCGGCGCCACGCGAACTGCGCTGGAGCCGCTACCGGTTCCCGGAGTCGCTCTACGGCTACGGTGCGTGGATCGTCGTCCTCGGCTTCCTGGGCTTCAGCGTGGACTACCTCGAGATCCCGCTCGATCGCATCCCGGACATGTTCGAGCGCACCGCCTCGGTGCTCGCGAGCCGCTACTACCCGCCGGACGTCGGCTACATCCTGGATCGCGACTACATGGACTACGTGGTCGAGACCATCCAGATGGCCTATCTCGGCGCCCTGTTCGGGCTACTGATGTCGATCCCGCTCGGCTGGTTCGGGGCGTTCAACATGACCCCGAGCCGGCGCTTCGTCTATCCCGTGGCGCGCCTGTTCACGATGGGCTTTCGCGCCGTGCACGAGATGATCTGGGCCATCCTGTTCGTGAGCATTCTCGGCTACGGCATGCTGCCCGGGGTGCTGGCGCTCACGTTGTTCTGCGCGGGCTTCGCCGGAAAGCTGTTCGCCGAGGAGATCGAGGCCATCGACATGGGACCGGTCGAAGCCATCCGCGCGACCGGCGCGAACCTCTTCCAGGTTATGGTGTTCGGCGTGTTCCCGCAGGTGCGCGTGGCCTTCACCGGCATCGGCATCTACACCTGGGACGTCGCGTTCCGCGCGGCCACGGTGGTGGGCTTCGTCGGCGCGGGGGGAATGGGCTGGTACCTTAAGCGCAGCGTGCTGCAGATCGAGTCCGAACGGGTCGCGGCGATCATTCTCTCCATCGTCGTGCTGGTGCTCATCTCCGAGGTGGCCTCTGCGGTCGCCCGGGATCGGGTGATGAAGATGAAGTGAATGAGTCATCGAAAAATTTCGACTTTTGATGGTCAGACCAATGCAATCCTGCACGGAGACGAGGACCGGAGGAACGATATGACGGCAAAGAGCCTGGCACTGAACGGCACCGGTTACCGCTGGCCCGATCGCCCGATCGTGGTGGTGTGCATCGACGGCGGAGACCCGGCCTACATCGAGCACGGCGTGGCCGCGGGGATCATCCCCAACATCGAGCGCTACATGAAGGAGGGCTTCTACAACGTGGCGCACGGCACCATGCCGAGCTTCACCTGCCCCAACAACATGTCCATCGTGACCGGCTGCCCGGCCTCGGTGCACGGCATCTCCGGAAACTTCTACCTCGACCGCGAAACGAACGAGCCAGTGGTGATGACCGGGCCCGAGCTGCTCAAGGTCCGCTCGGTGATGAGCGAGTTCTCGCGCCACGGAGCGCGGGTCGTCTCGGTCACCGCCAAGGACAAGCTGCGCAAACAGCTTCAAAAGGGTATGGATTTCTCCAACCGCTCGGTCAGCTTCTCATCGCAGTACGCGGACCGGTGCACGATGGAGGAGAACGGCATCGAAGACGCGCTCGGCTTCGTCGGCCGGCCGCTGCCGGACATGTACTCGGCGGCGCTCTCGCTCTTCGTGCTCGACGCAGGCCTCAAGCTGCTGGAGGAGCGCCGCCCGGACATCCTCTACCTCTCGCTCACCGACTACATCCAGCACGCCTACGCACCCGGCCACCCGGAGGCCGATCGGTTCTACATGGATCTGGATGCGCGCTTCGGCCGGTTCGAGGAACTGGGCGCGATCGTGGCGCTCACTGCGGACCACGGCATGAACGAGAAGACCAACGACGACGGCACGCCCCGCGTGGTGTGGCTGCAGGATATTCTCGACCGGGAGTTCGGCGAAGGCACAAGCACCGTCATCTGCCCCATCACCGACGCCTTCGTGGGCCATCACGGCGCGCTCGGGGGCTTCGTGCGCGTGTACTGCCACGATGGGCTGTCCGGCGAGCGGGTGATCGACGCCATCAGGGGCGTACCGGGTCTGGAGCAAGTGCTGTCGCGCGAGCACGCGGTGCGAGAGCTCGATCTGCCCTTCGGTCCCGAGGGCGATGTGGCGGTGCTCGGGGATGCGGGCACCGTGATCGGCGCCCGCGAGGTGGATCACGACCTGAGCGGGCTGAAGGGCCATCGGCTGCGCACCCACGGCAGTCTCCATGAGGCCGACGTGCCGATCATTCTCAGCCGTCCGGTCAGCGACGAGTACGCGCGCCGCGCCGAGGATGCGCGGCTGCACAGCTACCAGGCGTTCGACTACGCATTCAACGGCATCGTCGATTGACACCCGGGAGGAATCCATGAGCAGAACGGGCCGTGCCGTCGTTTATTCGGCGCCGAACGCGCCTTTCGAGGTACGCGAGTATCCGGTGCGTGACGTGCGCTCGGGCGAGGTGCTGGTGCGGATCGCCATGTCCACTATTTGCCGGTCGGACATCCACTCCTACGAGGGCCGCCGCCCCAATCCGTGCCCCGGCATCCTGGGCCACGAGATCATCGGCGTCATCGAGCAGATCGGCGAAGGGATCCGCGACGATCTGCGCGGCGATCCACTCATGGTCGGCGATCGCATCACCTGGACCGAGTACTTCGCCGACGGCCCGTCGTACTACCGCGACGTGCACGACATGCCGCAGAAGGCACCGGGACTTCGCAAGTACGGTCACGATCTCGTGGACGACGATCCGCACTTCCTGGGCGGCTTCGCCGACTACTGCTACATCCTGCCCGGCACCGGCATCCTCAAGCTGCCGGACGAGCTGAGCGACGAGGAAGCGACTCCACTCAACTGCGGAGTCGCCACGATGATCTCGGTCACCGAGGCCGCCGCGATCGAGGTGGGTGACACGGTGGTCGTGCAGGGCTTGGGGCTGCTGGGGATTTATGGCTGCGCCATCGCCAAGGCCCGGGGCGCGGCCCGGGTCATCGCGCTGGATGCGGTGCCCGCCCGGCTGCGGACTGGGGAGCGGTTCGGGGCCGATCTCACGTTCGACGTGAGCGTCATGACCGAGGACGAGCTGGTCGCGGCGGTCCGCGACGCATCCCCGCCGGACGGGCCGGACGTGGTTCTGGAAGTGTGCGGAGTGGCCTCGGTGGTGCCGGCCGGCGTGCGCATGCTGCGTATCGGCGGGCGCTACGTGCTCGCCGGTGTGATCAACCCGGGCTCGCGCTTCACCCTCGACGGCCACGACCTGATCCGCAAGTGGATCACGCTGAAAGGCATTCACAACTACCATCCGCGCCATCTCGTACAGGCGCTCGATTTCGTGATGGCCAATCGCGGCCGATTTCCCTTCAGGGAGATCGTGGATTCACGCTTCGGCCTCGACCAGCTCGGCGAGGCGTTCGAGAAGGCCGCCAACCATCGCGTGCTGCGCGCCGCTATCGTGCCCTGACGGGCGCCTTGGCGCGCGTGTTCGACAGGACGATACCCCGGAGGCAATGATGATCGGACCGGAGCTGAACTTCACGCCGCGCGGGCTCTACATCGACGGCGGGTGGCAGGAGGCGGCCGACGGCGGACGCCTGGCATCGATCAATCCGTCCACCGGCGAGCATCTCGGCGAGGTGCCGGCGGCGACGCAGGCCGACGTCGACCGTGCGGTGCGTTCCGCCCACGCAGCTTTCCGGTCGGAGTGGGGCCGGATGCCGATGCGCGAGCGCGCCGGATATCTGGAGCGCCTCGCCGATCGGCTGCACCAGCACCGCGACGAGCTCGGGCTCATGGACTGCGTCGATTCCGGAAACGCGCTCTCCGGCATGGTCGGCGACGTGGACTGGACAGTGGACACGCTGCGCTACTTCGCGGGCCTGGTCACGGAGATCAAGGGTGAGACTTCGTCATACGGCCCGCGGCATCTGAACTTCACCCGGCGCCAGCCCTACGGCGTGGTGGCAAAGATCAATCCGTTCAACCATCCCTTCCGCTTCTGCGCCGAGAAGGCCGCGGCGGCGCTGGCGGCGGGGAACACGGTGGTGGTGAAGGGCTCGGAGCAGGCGCCGCTGTCGAGCCTGCGCTTTGGGGAGCTTTGCGAGGACATTCTGCCGCCCGGGGTCGTGAACGTGCTCACCGGCGGCGCCGAGACCGGCTCGGCCATGGTGCGGCATCCGCTGGTGGAGCGGATCGGCTTCGTGGGCTCGGTGGAGACCGGACGCGTCATCGCCCGCGAAGCGGCTGAAGGACTGAAGGAGGTCACGCTGGAGCTGGGCGGCAAGAACCCCTTCATCATCTTCCCCGACGCCGATCCGGCCAGGGCCGCGAAGGCCGCGGTGAAAGGGATGAACATGAACCGCCAGGGCCAGTCGTGCAGCTCGACCTCGCGGGTGTTCGTGCACGAGTCGCTGCACGGTGCGGTGCTGGACGCGCTGGTGGCGGAGGCCGAGGCGCTGCCGGTGGGGTTGCCCTGGGAGGACGGCAAGGAGGTCGGGCCGCTCGTGTCAGCCCGGCAGTTCGAACGGGTGACGGGCTTCATCGCTTCGGGCCGCGACCAGGGCGCAAGGCTCATGACCGGCGGCGGACGGCCCGCGGACCCGGCGCTCGCGAACGGATTCTTCGTCTCCCCGACGGTGTTCGACGGCGTCGACGACTCGATGCGCATCGCGCGCGAGGAGATCTTCGGCCCGGTGATGTCGGTGTTCACGTGGTCGGACTACGAGGATGTGCTGGCCAGGGCGAACGGCCTTCACTACGGCCTCACCGCGGCCATCATCACCAACGACCTCGACAAGGCCATGGAGACCGCCGAGCGGATGGAGGCGGGCTACGTCTGGATCAACTCCACCGGCCGATACCTCGGCGCCCCCTACGGGGGCTGGAAGCAGAGCGGCGCGGGCCGTGAAGAATGCCTGGAGGAGCTGCTGAGCTATACCCGCATCAAGAACGTGAATCTGCGCTGGTGACGCCGGGGCGACCGAGGAAAACCATTGGTGCTGCGCAGGAACGAAACGCGCATGGAGATCAATCCAGGCGTTCAATTCCCGGAACGGCGTCGAAGCCGTGATCGAAGCTTAGAATCCGATTGATGCGGTTGCTGCGCATGATGGCGACGTGGAGGGCGTCACGCGCCGAAA
>JAKZYK010000017.1:0-5026 GCA_047514485.1 Gammaproteobacteria bacterium | reverse complement strand
ATCAACGACGAGCAGGACCGGCGCGTGCCGCCGATCTACCACCCGCTCGTCATGCGCCACCCGATCACGGGCCGCAAGACGCTCTACGCGCTCGGGCACGGGGCCTACGCCATCAAGGGGATGCCCGACGGCGAGGCGGAGACGCTCCTCGACGCGCTCAAGGAGCACGCGCTCCAGGAGCGGCACATCTATCGTCACAAGTACTCGGTGGGCGATCTCGTGGTATGGGATACCTTGCAGACGATGCACGCCGCGACCCCCATCGACATCGCCATGTCCAAAGGGGATGCACGATTGCTGTGGCGCATCAGCGTGCGCGGCAGGCCCGCGGTCCACGCGGCGGTGACCTGAATCCACCGCACGGTCCGGGCCGATCGACCCTGGCTGCGCCCGGTGGTCCTTCATCCAGCCAGCCATCCCTTACCGGCGTCCCGTACCAACCGACTGACATACGCAATGTCGAGGCTATGCATGTTCGGGAGCCCGAATCCGTTTGTTTCAGGACAGGAGTGAAGGGCAATGTCTGAACCACCACTCGAAGGCGGGTGCCTGTGCGGTGCGGTGCGGTATCGAATCGATTCGCAGCCGCTGTGGACCGGGTACTGCCACTGCACGACCTGCCGGCGCAGCACCGGTGCGCCGGTTACCATGTTCATTGGCGCGAGCGCCGAGTCGGTGACGTTCACGGCGGGTGAGCGGGCGCAATTCGCGTCCTCTCCAGGCGTGCAGCGCGGCTTCTGTGCGCGGTGCGGCACTCCGCTCACCTACGAGGGCGAACGGTTTCCCGGCGAGATCCACTTTTACGTGAGCACCTTCGACGAGCCGCAGGCGCTGCGCCCCGGGTTTCACGTCTACTACGAAGAGCGAATGACGTGGCTCGAGATCTCCGACTCGCTGCCCCGCCACGCGACGATCAGCGCAAGGAAGGTCGACGGATAGCTCAGGGCAACCACTCGACTTGCCGGCGGCGCAACAGGACTACCGCCGAGCGGTGAGACGGATCCGGACGCTGCAAGCGCGCATCCCTGCGCGCTGCGGACATTGCCGAGCACTTCGGAGGGTTCGGTGAGGTCAGGGCTTGGCGAGCAGCCCGCCGTCCACGATCAGTTCGACGCCGGTGACCCAGCTCGCGCGGTCGGAGAGCAGGAAGAGGATCGCCTCGGCGAGATCTCCGGTGGTGCCGACCCGGCCGAGCGGAATGCTTGCGGCGGTGGCCCGCGCCGCGGCCGGATTGTCGTCCCACCGCCGCTGCATCGGCGAACGGGTGGGGCCGGGGACGACGACGTTGGATCGGATCCCGTCGGTGGCGAACTGGATGGCGATTGACTTCGACAAGGCGAGGAGCCCCGCCTTTGATGCCTGGTATGCGTCCTGCGGCCGGTCGTCGCCGCGGTAGCACTGCGTCGACGAGATGTGCACCATCGCTCCGCCGCCGCGCCGCATGTGCGGCACCGTGACCCGCGCGGCGATCATCGCGGCGGTGAGGTTGATGCGCAGCACCTCGTCCCACACCTTCGGATCGATGGAGATCAGCGACGTATCGCGGTCGAACCAGAGCACGCCCGCGGCGTTGACGAGATAGTCGAGCCGGCCGGTCTCGTCGAACGCGCGCACCGCGAGCGCGGACATCAACTTCTCGTCGCCCGCGTCGCCGATCTCGAATACCGTATCGGCGGGCGTCTCGCCCGGGTCCGGTGCGCGCGTATCGACGCCATAGACGCGCACCGCCTCCGCGCAAAGCCGCCGGCACACCTCGAAGCCCATCCCTCCGGCCGCGCCGATCACCAGCGCCGTCTTTCCGCCGAAGCCTTCACTGGTACGCATTGGGAATCTCGTGCATTCCAACGGCATTCATCGATCGGCGAGCCCTTGAGCAAGGAACGTCGCGGCCAGTTGATTCAAGCTGACACCCTATCATCGGCGACCAGGGGACGAGGGCAGATCTTTGAGCTTCATCGAGAAGGATGGCGGAGGATCGAGCTGGCTGGCGTATCGGCGGAGCAGGCTCGGCGGGGTCTTGGGTGGATGTCTGTCTGTAGAATGGGCCGCTGTGGCGGCCACAAATCGACCCGGCGCGGACCGCGCCGCCCCCGCGGTCCGGAGCGGGCGTCCGGAGTGCGCTGGCCGGCGCCGGGATTGAAGTCGATCCGCTTGCGGCATGCTTGCAGTTGCACGGCAGGATCGAGAAATCGCGTGGTTCGATACCGATGAACAAAGGACGAAGAACAGTTCACCATGAGTGATTCACAAGGACGTTTCTACATTGGTGTCGACGTAGGCGGCACTTTCACCGATTTCTACGCACTCGACGAGACGACCGGTGCGGTGTATGCCGGCAAGAGACCGTCGACGCCCGACAACCCCGCCCGGGCAATCATCGAAGGATTGCTCGCGCTCGCCTCCCGGCACGGGATCGATCTCGCCGAGCTTCGCCGGCTGTCCCACGGCACCACCGTGGGCACCAACGCGCTCATCGAGCGCCGCGGGAGCAACATCGTGATGATCACGACGAAAGGCTTCCGCGACCTGCTCGAGATCGGCCGGCAGACGCGCCCGCACATGTACTCGCTCGTCGAGGATCATCCGCCGCCGCTCGTCGAACGCCGCAACCGGTTCGAGATCGACGAGCGGATGGACGCCGCCGGTGAAGCGGTCACCGAACCCACCGCGGAGGCCATCGCCGCGGCGGTGGAGCAGGTCCGTGCGAGCGCCGCCGCCGCGTGCGCGGTCTGCCTGCTGTTCGCGTTCCGCAACCCCGAGCACGAGAACCGTATCGCCGCCGCGATTCGATCCGCCCTTCCCCAAGTCCCGGTCTGCACGTCGTTCGAGGTCCAGCCGGAGTTCCGCGAGTACGAGCGGTTCTCCACCACCGTGTTGAACGCCTACCTCCAGCCGGTGCTGGGGCGCTATCTCTCGAACCTCGAAGAAGGGCTTGCGCGGGTGGCGCCCGATGCCTCGATCGGCATCAATCAGTCGAGTGGCGGTCTGATGTCGCCACAGCGGGCGCGAGCCCTGCCGGTGCGCACCGCGCTGTCGGGTCCCGCGGCCGGTGCGGTCGGCGCCGCGTACTCGGCGAAGCTCTCAGGACGCCGCAACGTCATCACCCTCGACATGGGCGGCACGAGCGCCGATGTCGCGCTGATCCGCGACTTCCGGGCCGACGTCTCGTTCGAACGCGACGTCGCCGGCTTCCCGATCCGTCTCCCATCAGTGGACATCGAGACGGTTGGTGCCGGCGGCGGCTCGATCGCGTGGTTCGATCGCGACGGTCTGCTGAAGGTCGGCCCGGCGAGCGCGGGGGCCGATCCGGGCCCCGCGTGCTACGGGCGCGGCGGGGATCGACCCACGGTGACGGACGCGAACCTCGTGCTCGGGCGATTGTCGAGCCGCGGGCTGCTCGCGGGCGAGATGGGGCTCGACGAATCCCGGGCGCGCGCGGCGTTCGCGCCGATCGCCGGGCGGCTCGGATTCGACATCGAACGCACCGCGGCCGGGGTGCTCGGCATCGTCGTCGCCAACATGGTGCGAGCGATCCGCACCATTTCCGTCGAGCGAGGATACGACCCGCGCGAGTTCACGCTGATGCCCTTCGGCGGCGCCGGCCCCCTGCACGCGCGCGACGTCGCGCTCGCCCTCGGGATGCGTGAGATCCTCGTCCCCGCGGCGCCGGGGATCCTCTGCGCACAGGGTCTGATTGTCTCCGATCTCAAGGAGGACTTCGTCGCGAGCGATCGAATTCCCGGTGATGCGGCGGGGACCCGGCGCCTCGCCGGGAATGTAGAGGCGCTCGCTGCGCGCGCCCGTGCGTGGCTCGACGCCGAACGCATCCCCGCCGAGAGCCGCCGGATCGAGCTCTCGGTCGATGCGCGCTACGTCGGACAGAACTTCGAACTCGCCGTTCCCATCGCGGCGGGGGGCGACGCCGGCGCGATTTCGATCCCTTCGCCGAAGTCCCTTCGCGAGCGGTTCTTCGAGGTGCACGAGTCGGCCTACGGGTATGCGAACCCCCACGATCCGATCGAGATCATCAACGTCAGGCTCACCGCCCGCGGCCGGCTTATCGAGGAGCCCGCCCTGCCTGCGCCCGGCGACCCCGGCCCGCTCCCCGAGCCGTTCGAACACCGGCCGGTACGGTTCTTCGTCGAAGGCGCCGTCGACTGTCCGGTCTACGATCGGGAGTCGCTCCGGCCGGGGCATGCCCTGGACGGTCCCGCGATCATCGAGCAGCTCGACTCGACCACCCCAATCTTCCCCGGCGACCGGGCGGAGACGGACCCCGCGGGCAATCTCGTCATCCGCATCCGCGGCGATGCAGGAGGCAGGACATGAACCAGGATATGAGCCAGAACATGAGCCAGAACATGAGCCAAGGCGTGGGCCAAGGCGTGGGCCAAGGCATGGACCAAGACATGAGTCAACGCATGAACCACGGCATGCGCAAGCGAAACGACACCGTCGATCCGATCACCCTCGAGATCATCTCGAACGCGCTGCGGTCGATCACCGACGAGACGTTCGTCGCGCTGATGAAGTCGGCGTACTCCACCAACATCAAGGAGCGGCGGGATCACTCCACCGCGATCATGGACGCGGGCGGCCGGCTCATCGTGCAGGCGGCCCAGGCGTTGCCGATCCACATCGCGTCGATGAGCGGACTCATCGCCTGTCTGCTCGAGAAGTACGGCGGCGACATCCACGAAGGCGATCTCTTCATCGCGAACGATCCGCACACCGCAGGTGGCACCCATCTTCCCGACATCAACTACGCGATGCCGGTGTTCGTCGCCGGCGAGCTGTTCGGCTTCGTCGCCAACCTCGCGCACCACGCGGACGTCGGGGGCATGGCGCCGGGTTCGATGGCGGGCGGGATGAGCGAGATCTTCCAGGAGGGCCTGCGCATCCCGGTGATCCGGCTCTTCCGCGAGGGCGAGCTCCAGCGCGACATCATGGACCTGCTGCTGCTCAACGTGCGGGTGCCCGAAGAGCGCCGCGGCGACCACTACGCGCAGATCGCGGCGTGCCGCCT
>JAKZYK010000016.1:0-11043 GCA_047514485.1 Gammaproteobacteria bacterium | reverse complement strand
CACCGGGGCCATAAGTCTCGCGGCGATCTCCATCTTCGCATCGATCTCGGCGTATCGGCCGCGCGGCACCGTCACGTACAGATCCTGGTCGAGTCCGAGCGCGAGCTGCTCGGCATCCCCTTTCCAAACCCGGACTCCGGTAACTTTCTCGTCCGATGCGTACACGCGCCGGGTCTCGTAGAACCGGAATCCATAGTTGAGGAGTGACTGGGCAATGCGCGTGCGCGCTCGACTCGACTCCGCTCCCATCACCACTGCAATGAGACGCATCCCCTCGCGCATCGCCGATGCGACAAGACAATAACGTGCCGCCCTCGTGTATCCGGTCTTCAACCCGTCGACCGATTCATCACGGAAAAGCAGAGCGTTACGGTTGCGTTGCTTGATCCCTCCATACTCGTACTCGCGAACCGCGTTCCAGCCATAGTACTGGGGGAACTCACGGATGAGGGCGACGGCGACAAGAGCCATGTCCCGAGCCGTCGTGTAGTGGTCCGGCTCGGGCAGCCCCGAAGAGTTCATGAAATGGCTCCCGGACATTCCAAGCCGGCGAGCATGGCGATTCATCAGATCGGCGAACGTGCGTTCGTCTCCGGCCACGAACTCGGCGAGGGCAACCGCGGCGTCATTCCCCGATTGCACGATGAGGCCCATGAGCAGGGCTTCGACCGGAACCCGGGTTCCGACCTCGATGAACATCCTCGAGCCCTGCATGCGCCAAGCCTTCTCACTCACCAGCACCTGATCGGAGAGGCTGAATTCCCCCCGCGCCATTTCCGCGAAGACGACGTAGCTCGTCATCATCTTGGTCAGGCTCGCGGGCTCCAGCCGCTCATCAGCGCCATCCGCGGAGAGCACGCGTTCGCTGTGCATGTCGATGAGGAAATGGGCCTTTGCATCGACCTTGGGAGGCTGGGGGGCACCAGCTGCCTGCACAGCGGTGCAACCGAGGACCAGAACGAGGATCGCGAAGAATCGACGGTGCATTGGATTGAACCGGCCGTGATGGATTCAGATGGGCTTCACACATGCAAGCATCGCGATTGTACAGCCAGCGCCAGCACGGGGTTCGGCGTACGCGAGGCAGGACCGCTACTCGACGATGACTTGCGGGCTTTCGATCCCGAGCGCGCCGAGCACGCTCGCGATTCGCTCCGCGTCCTCCACGCTGGATACGGGCCCTAGCCATACACGATACATCACTCGATCATCGAAAGTCGTCCGTCGCACCCGGACTGGCACCCTGGATACGCCGGACAGACTGGCCTGCAGCCTGGTCGCGTTCGCAGCTGCCTGGAACGCGCCGGCCTGGACGAAAAACCTGATCGGTCCGGTCGGCGCCGGCTCGATCGGCGGAAAGCCCGAGGCAGGCCATGCCGCAGAACCGGGATCCAACACCTGCACCTCGACCAGGCCGGTCCCTTTGCGGGCGATCCCCAGCTTGGTCGCCGCGGCGTAGGAGAGGTCGAGAATCCGGTCTCCGTGGAACGGACCGCGATCATTGACGCGGACCACGATCTCGCGCCCCGTAGAGACATTCCGTACCGCAACGTAGGTCGGCAAAGGCAGCGTCTTGTGGGCCGCGGTCATCTTGTACATGTCGTAGGTCTCACCGCTCGAGGTGCGGCGGCCGTGGAATTTCTGTCCATACCAGGACGCGATTCCGCGTTGGGTGAATCCTCGTGCGGAAGCGAGGGTAAAATACTGTTTGCCGTTGACTACGTATGAACGCGGGTTCCCGTAACGGCTTCTCGGCTCCACCCGAGGCACCGCATCGGGGATCGACGAGAGATCGATTCCGCTCGCTGGCTCTCGGTCCCGCTCCGGAACGACACCACACGCGCTCAACAGAGCCATCCAGACCAGCGCCACGAGGTAACGGGCGGCCCTCCGCGCCTCGGGGAAATGCGGCTCAGCCGGATCCGTAACGCTCGCGAATGCGTTGTGCGAGTTGGAGGACCGCCAACGCGTAGAGCCGGCTGTGGTTGTAGCGTGTAATGACATAGAAGTTCGTCAACCCGACCCAGTACTCATGCTCAATCTTCGTCTCGAACTCCAGCAGGGCTCCCTGCTCCTCCTCGGCGGCATACGTGGCGAAGCTGACGCCCTTGGCACGTATCGACGCAAGCGACGCATGCGGCTTGATGCCTTGCTCGACCACCGTGCGGAATGCGTCGCCTTCGACCTCGGCCCGTACCGCAATCGCCGCCCCCGGAAGCCAGCCATGCATGGAAAGATAGTTTGCAATGCTTCCGATAGCATCCTCCGGAGACTGCATGAGATCGCGCGATCCATCGCCGTTGAAGTCGATCGCGTAGTTCCGATAACTACTCGAGATGAATTGCGCGATACCCATCGCGCCGGCGTAAGAACCCTTGATGTGCCGAGCGTCGAGGCGCTCTTCATTGGCGAGCAACACAAACGCCTCTAGCTCCGAAAGAAAGAACGCCGAACGCTTTGGATAACGGAACCCCAATGTCGCCAGTGCATCCAGCACCCGGATCCGGCCCCGATGAACACCGTAGAAGCTCTCCACACCGATGATCGCAACAATGATCTCCGGCAGAACACCGAATCGCTCTCGGGCCCGCGTCAGAGAAGCCGCGTGTTCGCGCCAGAACTCCGCACCGCGCGCAATGCGCTTCTCGGTTATGAATATCTTTCGATACTCGTGCCACGGCTTGCGCTCGGCCGGTCGCTGCACCGCTTCGAGCACCGGGGCGAGCACCCTCGCATCCGCCAGAAGGGCACGGGTTTCGTGCGCGGGCACACCATGGCTTTCCGCCATGCGCGCAACGAACGGCTCGATCTCGGCCGCGGGGTCGAGGGCCGTCGGGCCGGCCGCAGGGCTCGACCCACAGACCAGCAGAGCCGCCAGTGCGACAGCTATCGAGATGGCGTTCCTTGTCCTGCTCTGTTGCTCGGACGGAGGTTGCGGAGGACGCGGCGCCGGCGTTCGACCCCAGGTTCGTTGCCCTCCAGGTGGTCCCTTCAGAGGAAGCAGCAGGGATGGAGTACCGGACAGGAAGAGCGCACCCGAAGTCGCTGCTTTGTGGAGCGCCTTCACGCACATGTATCCGATGCGATCTGTCATTGTGGTTCCGAGTCTCCGTGAGTCAGCGCGAGAGAAGCAGGCGATGGGTATGAATTGACATGACGATCCCGAACCCCGCCATCAGAGTCACCATGGAGGTACCGCCGTAGCTCACAAGCGGGAGCGGGAGCCCCACTACCGGCAGGATACCCGACACCATGCCGATGTTCACGAACACGTATATGAAAAACGTAAGCACCAATGCCCCGGCGAGCAGCTTCCCGAACGTACTCTGTGCCTGCGCCGCGATGTACATCCCGCGGTAGACGATGAAAAGGTAGGTTGAGAGCAGCACCAGGATTCCGAGCAGACCGAACTCCTCGCCGATCACGGCGAAAATGAAATCCGTCGACCGCTCCGGCAGGAAGTCGAGCTGCGACTGAGTCCCGTTGAACCAGCCCTTTCCGTACATGCCCCCGGAACCGATCGCAATCGTCGACTGGATGATGTGATACCCGGCGCCGAGCGGGTCCTGCTGCGGGTCGAGCAGCGTAAGCACGCGCTGGCGCTGATAGTCGTGCATGAAATGCCACAGCAACGGCACACATGCCCCTGCGAATACGGCCAGAACCATGATGAAGCGCCAACCCATTCCGGCCAGGAACAGCACGAAGCTTCCCGATGCGACAATGAGCAACGAAGTGCCGAGGTCCGGTTGCCGCATGATCAGCACTACCGGCAGGAGCGTGAGGAAACCGCCGAGCACGATTTGCCAGAGCCGTGGCGGCAATTCACCCTTGGAGATAAACCAGACGACCATCAGCGGCACCGTGAGCTTCACGAGCTCCGAAGGCTGAAAGCTGATTGGGCCCACCCGCAACCATCGCTGCGCCCCTTGCGCCGTTTCTCCGAGCGCGAGCACGATGCACAACAGCAACACACTGACCAGATACAGTGAAGGCGCCCAGTAGAAGAAACTCCTCGGCGCGATTTGGGCGACCGCGAACATGAACCCGAATCCGATCGCGAGCCGGATCGCCTGCCGTATCACGAGGTCGGCGTCTTGGCCGCCGGCGCTGTAGAGCGCCACGAGTCCGAACACAGAGAGCACCAACACCCCGAGCAACAAGGGCAAATCCAGGTGCAGCCGTTCACTCACGACGATTCGGGACTCCGCCGGTGACCTCAGCCGGGGGGCGGGCGTACGGTCGTGTCGAGCGCCGGTACAGTGCCGCCGTTCGCCGCCGTTCTCAGCGTACGTCGCCCGGGATCGGCCGGTGCCGGAGCGTCGCCGAGGTAAGCCTCGATCACCATACGGGCAAGCGGGGCTGCCGCACCGCTTCCACTCCCACCGTTCTCCACGACCACGGCGACGGCGATCCGCGGCCGCTCGACCGGAGCGAACGCGATGAAGAGCCCATGGTCGTGCAGCTTCTTGTCGAGCTTCTCGGCGTCGTATTTCTCGTTCTGACCGATCCCGAATACCTGTGCGGTGCCAGTCTTGCCCGCAATTCGGTAGGCAAGGTCGGTGCCGATTCGCCTGGCCGTACCCCGCGGGCCGTGCACGACTCCGGTCATCGCCTTGATGATCCGCTGCCAATCAGGAGCTTCGAACGGCCGGATCTCGGCGATCGTCTCTGGCTCGAATTCCTCGATATCGCCAGTGACAGGATCGACCGCGCGATCGGCGAGCCTGGGACGCAACCGCACTCCCCGCATCGCGAGGCCGGCGGTGGCGGACGCGAGCTGAAGCGGCGTCGCCAGCATGAAGCCCTGTCCGATTCCGGTGATGAGCGTCTCTCCGGGGAACCAGGGCTGGCCGCGCGCGCTACGCTTCCAGGCACGGGAAGGCATCAAGCCGCGGCTCTCGCTCTCGAGCTTGATGCCGGTGCGCTCGCCGAAGCCGAAGCTCGACAGATACTCGTGCATCCGGTCGATGCCCAGCGCCAACGCGAGCTCGTAGAAATACACGTCACAGGATTGCACGATCGCATCGTGCAGCCCGATTCGGCCGTGTCCGTATTTCTTCCAGTCACGATACCTGCGCTTGCCGCCGGGCAGCACGAACCAGCCGGGACACCACGACTCTCCTCGTGTGTGGTCGAGGCCCTGATCGAGCCCCGCGAGCCCCACGAACGGCTTGATCGTCGACCCCGGTGGATACTGTCCGTTGACCGCGCGATTGAACAGCGGGCGGTCGGGAGAACGCTGCAGGGTGCGATACGTTTCGACGTCGATTCCACTGGCGAACAGGTTGGGATCGAACCCCGGGTTGCTCGCCATCGCGAGCACCGCCCCGGTCGTCGGGTCGAGGGCGACGATCGCTCCGTTCTCATCACCGAGGGCCGCCTCCGCCGTGCGCTGCAACCCCGCGTCCATGGTGAGGAACAGGTTCCTGCCTGGAACCGGATCGTGACGCTCCAGAACCCGCAGGATCCGTCCCCGGGCATTAGTCTCGACACGCTGATATCCGACTTTGCCATGCAGCCAATCTTCATAGGACGCCTCGACTCCCGTCTTGCCGATGTGAGACGTCCCTCGATAGTCGGCCTGATCGATACGATCGAGTTCGCGCTTGTTGATGCGGCCAACATAGCCGATGACATGGACGCCATGCGCTCCAAGCGGATACTCCCGAGTCAACCGCGCACCGATGTCGACTCCGGGAAATCGGTGCCGGTCGACCGCGAGCCTCGCGACCTCCCAGTCTTCCAGCCGCAGGCGCAGCGGGACCTTCTCGAAACGGCGCTTGCGGGCAACGGCTGCGCGGAACGCCTCTTCATCCGCACCGGTGATCTCGATGATCCCGCGTAGCTCCGCGATAAGTAAGTCGAAATCCACGACCGCCTCGGGAACGATCTCAAGGCTGTAGGTGGGCAGGTTCTGCGCCAGGATCTCGCCTTGGCGGTCGAAGATCAGTCCTCGCGTCGGCGCAATCGGGACGATCTTCACACGATTGTTCTCCGACAGCGTGGTGAAATGCTGATGCTCAAAGATCTGGAGATGGACGAGTCGTCCGACAAGTATGAGCGTAAGTATCCCGACGATGACCGCGGCGCTGGCGGCGCGCGTCGAAAACAGGAACGACTCGCGGGACGAGTCCCTGATTGTGAGGAGCGGCGCCATCGGCAATCAGGACCGCCGCAACGGCTTCAGCTCCCGGCTGTCACCATGGGTCATGCTTGGGGTCCCGGCAGGTTACACAACGGCGTACCGGCGTCTGATAGCCCGCAGGACAACGAATGCCCATGGCCACAAGAACATGCTGACGAGCGGAGAGGTCCAATACGCGGGCGCCATGACCGGCAGGCCGCGAATGCCGTTGCTCCAGAGAACCAACGCCTGATACAGAAAGACGAGTCCGAAGATGGTGATTCCCTGCCGCCACAGCGGCAGCACCCGCACGCGCCGATGGGTGCGATGCGCGACGTAAGCGACGACGCTCAGCCCCAGGGCGTGCTGGCCGAGCAGCGTGCCGGTCATGACGTCGAGAAACAATCCAGCCGTCCAGCCGACCACGACACCAACCCGTCCGGGCGCCGCCATGCACCAGTAGACGAGGACCAGAGCGACCCATGCCGGACGCCAGAGCGCCGCCGACTCCGGCATCGGAAGCGCAGTGAGCAGCAACGCGATGACGAACGTGGCGGTGATCACCCAGCGACCCTGATGCCCCATCTGCGTCACGATCCACTCCAGCTCGTATACGCCTCGAAAGCCGGGTCCTGTTCGGTAACCGGATCCGAGCGCACGAGGAGCGCCTCACGAGTACGTTCCAGCATCGCGCTTGGCTCCACATAGACCTCGGCGAACGGTTGGCCCTGATCACGCCGTATTTCCACTACCTTTCCGACCGGATAGCCCGACAGAAACCGGTTGCCGAGCCCGGAGGTGATGATTCGATCGTTGATTTGCACATCGGCGCTGTTCGGAACGTGCGAGAGCTTCAACAGATTGAGCGGGCCGGTTCCAAGCGCCACCGCTCGCAGCCCGTTGCGATGGATCTGCACTGGAAGCGCATGGCTCGGATCGGTGATCAGCAGCGCGTTCGAGGTGAAAGGCCCGACATGGATGATCTGTCCCATGACACCGTTGGAGCCGATCAGAGCCTGACCCGTTGAGACGCCGTCCCGCGCGCCTTTGTCGAGAACGATTCGGCGGCTGAAAGGATCCATATCGACAGATATCAGCTCCGCCACGAGCACGCGTTCGGCGAACTTCTCGGAGCTGCCGAGCAGATTGCGAAGCCGCTTGTTCTCAGCTTCGAGCGCGTCGAACTTCTCGAGTCGGGCGCCTACACGAAGCCGCTCGTCACGCAGCCGCGAATTCTCGGCGAGTATCGTGTGTCGCATCGAGAGCTGCTCGGAGAACCACTCACCGGTGCGGATCGGAATATGGATCGCAAGCTGTAGCGGATAGATTACGGTCGAGAGCAAGCTGCGCACCGACTCCAAGTGGCTCGCGCGATGGTCCACGCTCATCAATACGATGGACGCGACGACGGCGACCACGGCTCGGATCACCGCGGATGGTCTGCGTACGAACAATGGCGCTATCGACTTGATGTCCCTTCTCCGTACCGCCAGTTCGGTTTGATCGCTCCCGCGTACTCGCTTCGTCACTCGTTGGTAAAGATGTCGATGCCTTTCTCGTCGACCATTTCGAGTGCCCGCCCCCCTCCACGAGCGACACACGTGAGCGGATCGTCGGCAATGATGACAGGGATACCGGTTTCTTCCATCAACAACCGATCGAGATCCTTGAGCAAGGCGCCACCACCGGTGAGCACCATGCCCCGTTCCGCGACATCGCTTCCGAGCTCCGGCGGTGTCTGCTCCAGCGCCGCCTTCACCGCACTCACAATGCCGGTCAACGCTTCCTGCAACGCATCGAGAATCTCGTTGCTGTTGAGTACGAAGCTGCGCGGAATGCCTTCCGCCAAGTTCCGGCCTCGCACTTCGATCTCCCTCACCTCGTTAGCCGGATAGGCCGATCCGATCTGGTGCTTGATTTGCTCCGCCGTCGCCTCCCCGATGACCGTGCCGTAGTTGCGTCGGACGTAGCTGATCACTGATTCGTCGAACCGGTCCCCACCGATCCGCACCGACTCCGAGTAGACGATGCCGTTGAGAGAGATCACCGCGACCTCGGTAGTGCCGCCGCCGACATCGAGCACCATTGAGCCGGTCGCGTCACTCACCGGCATCCCGGCCCCGATCGCAGCCGCCATCGGCTCTTCGATGAGGTACACCTCGCGCGCTCCGGCGCCCGACGCGGACTCGCGGATCGCGCGGCGCTCGACCTGGGTGGAACCGCACGGAACGCAGACCAGCACCCGCGGGCTTGGCCGCAGGAACCGGTTCTCGTGCGCCTTGTGTATGAAATGCTGCAACATCTTCTCGGTCACCGTAAAGTCGGCAATCACACCGTCCTTCAGCGGCCGGATGGCCTGGATGTTGCCCGGCGTACGTCCAATCATGTTCTTCGCGGCCCTGCCGACCGCCGCTATGCTCTTACCACTCCCATGGCCGGGCCCCTGGCGAATGGCTACGACAGACGGCTCGTTGAGCACGATACCCCTGCCACGAGCATAGACCAGAGTATTGGCTGTGCCGAGATCGATCGAGAGATCATTGGAGAACAAACCCCGAAGACGCTTGAACATGAACGATTCGACTCCGAGAGCCGGTTACCGGTGGCAAAGGATGCCGAGTATAATCGGGTCTCCGCTCTTCCCCCGGAGGCAGGTGCCGTAAAGTGGCGACCGACAGTGTCCGGCCGTTATCAAAGCGCCTTTGGGGCAAGCGGACGGACTGTAACAGGACCGCGCCGACTTCATCAAGTAATCTATGTAGTTAAGACCTGTTTTTGAGGCTTGATCAAAAGATGTCACTCGAACCTGCGAGCGTTCTGAACATCGCCCACCTTGCGCGCCTGCATCTCCCCGGTGATGACGTAGAGCGATACGCCGGCGAGCTATCCGCGATTCTGGCGTTCGTCGAGCAGATGAACGCGGTCGACACCAGCGGCGTGATTCCGATGTCCCACCCGCTCGACATGACCCAACCGCTTCGCGCCGACGTCATCACCGAGCAAGATCGCCGGGAGGAGTACCAGGCGAACGCCCCGGCGGTACGGGGCGGGCTGTACCTCGTCCCCAGGGTCATCGAGTAGCCATCGAGTACGGTCGGCGCGCGCCGGGTCACCCCTCGCGGCGAGCGCCTTACCGCGCCATCAATTCGAAGCCATGCACACTCTCTCGGTTTCCGCCCTCGGCGACGCGCTACGGCGAAAGGAATTCTCAAGCGTCGAGCTCACAAGACATTTCCTCGATCGTATCGCGGCACACGATACGGCTCTCAACTCGTTCATCACCGTCACCGGCGGTATCGCGCTGGCCGACGCGGCTCGGGCGGACGAACGCCGCCGCGCGGGCGAGGATGGTCCGTTGCTCGGGATTCCCATCGCACACAAGGATATCTTCTGCACCCGCGGCGTCCGAACGTCGTGCGGCTCCCGAATGCTGGATGCCTTCATCGCACCGTACGACGCGACAGTCGTCGAGCGCTTTCGCGTCAGCGGAACGGTGATGCTTGGAAAGACGAACATGGACGAGTTTGCGATGGGCTCGTCCAACCAGACGAGTTGGTACGGCCCGGTCCACAACCCATGGGATCCGGATCGCGTCCCGGGCGGATCTTCCGGGGGGTCCGCCGCCGCCGTCGCAGCGGGTCTCGCCCCTGTCGCCACGGGTACCGAAACCGGTGGCTCCATCCGTCAGCCGGCCGCCCTCACTGGGCTGACCGGGCTCAAGCCGACCTACGGTCGGGTCTCGAGGTTCGGCATGGTCGCATTCGCATCGAGCCTCGATCAGGCCGGGATCCTCGCCCGCAGCGCCGAGGACATCGCACTGTCGTTCGGCGCGATCGCCGGACACGACCCCAACGATTCCACATCGGTGGACCGGCTGCCGGACGACTATCCGGCTGCACTTGGAGTTGATCTGTCGGGGGTCCGCATCGGAGTCGTGAAAGAGCAGTTCGGCGACGGACTCGACCCCGATGTCGGGAAGCTCGTCGAGGAAGCGATTCTCGATCTCGAGCGGCTCGGTGCGACGCTCTTGGATGTATCGCTCCCGAACAGCGCGCTTTCCATCCCGGCGTACTACGTGGTCGCTCCGGCCGAGGCGTCTTCGAACCTCTCGCGCTACGACGGTGTGCGCTTCGGTCACCGAGCGACGCATCCGGTCGATATCGAGGACCTGTACAAGCGCAGCCGCAGCGAAGGGTTCGGCGACGAGGTTAAGCGTCGAATCATGATCGGTACCTACGTGCTCTCGGCCGGCTACTACGATGCGTACTATCTGAAGGCGCAACAGGTGCGGCGTCTGATCAGCGCCGACTTCGCGTGCGCTTTCGATCGGGTCGATCTCATCGTGGGGCCGACCTCGCCGTTCACCGCGTTTCCCATCGGCGAAAAGATGGACGATCCGGTCGCGATGTATCTATGCGACACCTACACCAGCGGCATCAATCTCGCGGGCCTACCGGCGCTGTCGGTGCCGGCTGGGTTCGCGCGCGGCCTCCCGGTCGGGCTGCATCTCATGGGAAATCATTTTCGAGAAGGCATGCTGCTCGCCGTCGCGCATCAATACCAGCAGGTCACCGACTGGCACACCAGGCGCCCCACGCGGTTCGCGTGAGGCGAGGCGACACAAGCTCCGGGTTCCGAGGGTCCAGAACGATGACGTGGGAAACAGTAGTGGGGCTCGAAATCCACGCGCAACTCGCCACGCGAAGCAAAATCTTCTCCGGCGCGCCGGCTGCCGTCGGCGCCGAGCCGAACCGGCAGGCATGCGCCATCGACCTCGGGCTTCCGGGGGTGCTGCCGGTGCTCAACACGGAAGTGCTGCGCATGGCGGTCATGTTCGGACTCGCGACGAACGCCGAAATCGCGTCCCGGTCCGTGTTCGCCCGCAAGAACTACTTCTATCCGGATCTTCCCAAGGG
>JAKZYK010000015.1:0-6877 GCA_047514485.1 Gammaproteobacteria bacterium | reverse complement strand
TCAAGGGTCAGTACTTCGTTCTCGATCGCGCCGTCACCAACATCCGACGGCACGCCAGCTACGAAATCATGGTCTCGCGCGAGGGTCGATGCGCGGCATCCGGGGCGGATCTCCATCCCGATCTCTCAGCGGACATCGGTGGTCTGCAGGTATGACCGGTATCGCTCTCGGATCTCGCGCACGTATTTGACGACTTCATACCCGCGCACATAGCCGTACCCGGTCTTGCGATAGTAGGCACGCTTCGACAGCAGTCGCATCGCCTTCTCGACGTGGTCGAACCAGCGATTGGGGTCGAGGCCGAGCTCGTCTGCGAGCTGCCGCGCATCGCGTACGTGTCCGAACCCTGCGTTGTATGCGGCGAGCGCGAACCAGATCCGATCCTTGACGGTGAGTTCGGGCTCGAACCTGGAGTGCAGCCATGCGAGATAAGCGACGCCGGCTCGAATCGCCTGCTCCGGATCGCGCAGATTCTTGGCGCCGAACTCCCTGGCCGTACGCGGCAGGATCTGCATCAATCCGATCGCGCCGGCGGGAGAGCGGGCTTTCGGATTGAACCCGCTCTCCTGATACATCTGCGCGACGATTAGCGGCCACTCGAAGCCGTGCGTCGCTGCTTCACGCTGGACCAGCGCGTCGTAGGGTGAAAGTCCATCGGCGCGCTCGTGATCGACACGGTCCTCGCGGTGGCGCCGCATTCGAACCGGATTCTCGAAGTACTTCTGGTAAACGACGTTGAAGAAGAGTCCGCGGTACTCCTTCGCGAGAAACTCGTTCAGAGCGGCGAGCAGCTCCGTGTTCTTACCGCGCACCGCCCATCCAAGGGCGACGGGTCCGCGCAACGTGAATGCCTTGCGGACGTCGGTGCGGTAGCCGAGCTCGAGATCGAACACGTGGCTCGGGGCCACGGTGAGATCGAGACGCCCTTCGCCCACCGCGGCGATCAGCGTCTCGGTCTCCGCATCCTCCGGCGCCGCATCGATATCGAGCTTCAGGCCGGCGTCACGGAACCGAGCGAGGGTGCGCCAGTGGGCGCTGCTCCGGCGCACCGTCACGGCGCGCCCGGCGAGATCCTCGAACCCGAGGATGGTGTCGTCGTCGCGACGGGCCACCAGGTAGTCGTAGACGTAGTTGAACGGGCGCGTCATCACCACGCCGGGCACGCGCGGCGGCACGTCGGTCGGCAACGACGCCGCGGCGATGTCGCCGGCGCCTCGTTCGAGCATCTCGAACAGCGATGCGTGCTGCGGTGCGATCACCACCTCGACGTGCAGACGGTGGCGCTTTGCGAACTCGCGCAACAGCTCGTACTCGAAGCCCATCTGCTCGCCGCGCCATAGGAAGAAGGTCGCCGCATTGTTTCGAGTAATGACGCGCAGCACGCCCTGGCGCTGTATTTCGGGCAGGTCGCCGTATCGCTCGCCGTTCACCAGGCTTGTGAGCTGCTTGATCGAAAGGAATCGATCGAGTTCTCTCAGCAAGTTCGGCGCCTGCGCACTGACTGCCCACGCCACGGCATCGCTCTCGAACGGCTGGGAGACGACACGCAGCGTAGGCCAATCGGCCTCGAGTCGTTTCTTGTCGCCGACATTGACTGCCGCCATGTCAAACCGACCTGCGGCGATGCCCGCCAGCAGTCGTTCCGAGGGCGTGTGCTCCGGTACGAAATGGACATCGATTTCCGGATGAGTGCGGCGCGCTTGCTGCACCACGTGCCAGAATGACGATTGCTCCCGGATCGCGATTTCGCGTCCTGCGAGATCGCCGATTGATTCGATACGGTCGCCCTTGCGCACCACGATGTGCTCGCGAGTGCGATGGGCGGGAACGGTAAAGGCGACCTTCTCCTTGCGCGGCTCGGTGACGGTGATGTCGGCCGCGATAAGGTCGCCCTTGCCGGCGATCAGGGAGGGAACGAGCGCGTCCCAGTTGTCCACCTGCACCCAGTCGACATCGAGATAATGCTGCTCGGCGAATCTGCGAATGAGAACGCGGTGAATCTGCGACGACTCCGACGGGACGCTGCCGCCAGCGTGGCGGATCTCCGCCTCGCGGTTCGGAACGATGACGGTGAGGGTTCGCCCCGGTGCAATCAGTTCAAAGGGCGAGTCCGAGGACTTCCCGACCGTTTCCCTCTGCGCGTGCAATTCGGGCGAGCCGCCAACCGCGAGCAGTCCGGCGCTCAGGAGCACCGCGAGCCCAGGGGGCATGGAGTCGACGCGAAATCGCGAAGATGTTGCTCCCGCTCCCCTCATGGTTCTCCTCGGAAGTCGCTTTTCACCTGATCCGGTGTACCCGGAACCGAAATTTCCGGATTCCCGCTTCGATCAGGTCTGACAAGCGACGAGCGTGAACGGCTCAAGGCGCTGAAGCGGGGGGCCGCGAGCGCGTTCATGGCACCGCCCGGCGCCCGTGGCGAAGGCCACGGGCAGGCGTGAACGCGGCGGCGATACTCTCGCTCCCGGCGCTGATTCAGACTTCGGTGCTGCGCTTGAAATTGAACGTCGCACCTTCACGGATGCCGGACGGCCAGCGCGAAGTCACCGTCTTCATCCTGGTGAAGAAGCGCACGCCCTCCGGTCCGTGCATGTGGTGATCGCCGAACAACGAACGCTTCCAGCCACCGAAGCTGTGGTAGGCGGTCGGCACCGGGATTGGTACGTTGACGCCGACCATTCCGATCCGTACCCGGTGGGTGAAGTCACGGGCGGCGTCTCCGTCGCGAGTGAAGATTGCAGCGCCGTTGCCGAGTTCGTGATCGTTGACGAGCTCCACCGCTTCCTCGTAGTCGTTGGCGCGCACCACACCGAGGACCGGTCCGAAGATCTCCTCTTTGTAGATCCGCATGTCCGGTTTCACGTGGTCGAAGATGCAGCCCCCGATGAAGAAACCGTCCTCGTGGCCTTCGACGGTGGCGTCACGTCCGTCGACGACGAGGGTCGCGCCTTCCTCGACACCGGTGTCGACGTAGCCTCTGACCTTGTCCCGGTGCTCGCGAGTGACGAGCGGCCCCATCTCGACTCCACTGGCGTCGTAGGGACCAATCTTCAGCGACTCGACTCTCGGCTTGAGCCGGGCGATCAGATCGTCGGCGACTTCATCACCGACCGCCACTGCGACCGAGACCGCCATGCACCGCTCACCGGCCGAGCCATAGGCGGAGCCGATGAGGGCATCGGTCACCTGATCCATGTCCGCGTCGGGCATGACCACGAGATGATTCTTCGCTCCACCGAGTGCCTGCACCCGCTTGCCCGCAGCGGTTCCGGTGCGGTGCACGTACTCCGCGACCGGCGTCGACCCGACGAAGCTCACCGCCGCGACGTCGTCGTGGGTGAGCAGTGCATCGACCGCCTCCTTGTCGCCGTTGACGACGTTCAGCACGCCAGGCGGCACCCCGGCCTCGATCGCGAGCTCGGCGAGCCGCAGGCCGCAGGACGGATCCTTCTCCGATGGCTTCAGCACGAAGGTGTTGCCGCATGCGAGCGCAATCGGATACATCCACATCGGGACCATGGCCGGGAAATTGAACGGAGTGATACCGACACACACCCCCAGTGACTGGCGCATGTTGAAGCTGTCGACGCGGCTCGCGACGTTCTCGGTGAGCTCGCCCTTGAGGAGCTGGGGGATCCCGCATGCGAACTCGACGATCTCGATGCCGCGGGTGACCGATCCGCGGGCGTCGTCGAGGGTCTTGCCGTGCTCGGTCGAACAGAGCCGGGCGAGTTCGTCGCGATGCGCTTCGACGAGGTCACGGTACCGGAACAGGACGCGCGCGCGCTGCGCAGGCGGGGTCTCCGCCCATCCCGGAAACGCCGCCTTCGCCGCCTGGACCGCCTTGTCGACCTCGCCCGCGGTGGCGAACGGCACCCGCGCCTGGATCTGCCCGGTCGCCGGGTTGTAGATGTCGCCGAAGCGATTGCTCTCCCCCGCGACGCGCTCGCCGCCGATGAAGTGCTGGAGGGTAGGAACATTCGTGTCGCCGCCGGCCATGATTCTCTCCACAGGTGTCGTCATTCGGGTGTGATTCGGGTGTTTCCCGGGCCAGCGAGGATACCATCGTGTGGTCGCCTGGACATGAGCCGGAGTGACAAGCCAGGAACGACGAGTTGCGTCACGGGACGCCGATTCGCGGGCCGGTCCTGGAGATGCTCTGGCTTGGCCCGGCTCGGCTATCATGCGCCCCGCTCGGGTATCTCGGGTGGCGTGGCTTGGTTCCCGCCAGCGAATCGGTGCGCATCTGGGCTCGACCGGTCCAGATGTGATCGGCACGGGTCACACGCGGGCGAATCGGAGCGATTCGGGGTGCACCCGCCCAAGCTTACTCGGTTCAACGAAGAGGGGTTCGATGTCCACCATTTTCTCGAAGATCGTCGCGGGCGAGATACCCGCCGATGTCGTCTACAAGGACGATCGGGTGACCGCGTTCCGCGACATTCACCCGGCCGCCCCGACGCACATCCTCATCGTGCCGAACCGGGAGATCCCGACCGTCAACGATCTCGCCGACGAAGACGAAGCGCTCGCGGGCCACATGCTGCTCGTGGCCCGCGACCTGGCGAAGAGCGAGGGGATCGCCGAGAGCGGCTACCGGCTCATCATCAACTGCAACCGCGACGGGAACCAGGAGGTGTTCCACCTCCACCTCCATCTCCTCGGGGGACGGCCGCTCGGCGGGATGGTGAAGCGCGTGTAAAGAGCGAGAACGATAGCCCACCGAGGTTCCCGGTCCGCGCAAGGCAGCGTATCGACGAGGCCCCGCGAGAATGGATCATCGGATACTCGGGATTGTCTGTGTCGTCAGTGCGATCACCCTCTTCGTCCTGCAGGATGCGGTCATCAAGTGGCTGAGCGGAGCCTATCCGCTGCACGAGATCATCCTGGTGCGCTCCGCCAGCGCGATTGGCGTCACGCTCTTCGTGATGCGCCTCGAAGGCGGCATCCACCTGTTGCGCACGCGCCGCCTCGGCCTGCTACTGACGCGCTCCGGGCTGCTGGTCGTCGCCAACTGCGCGTTCTATCTGGCTCTCGCGGCGATGACGATCGCCGAGGCGACATCGATCTTCTTCGTCGCGCCGCTGCTGATCACCGCGCTTTCCGCGCTCGTGTTGCGAGAGCCGGTCGGCCCGCGCCGCTGGGCCGCGGTGTGCATCGGGCTTGCGGGGGTGATTGTGATGCTGCGTCCCGGCGAAGGCGCACTGCAGTGGGTCGCCCTGCTGCCGATCGTCGCCGCCGGGGCGTACGCGCTCATGCAGACCATCACCCGCCGCCTCGGCACGACCGAGCGGGCCTCCACCATCGCGTTCTACGCGCAAGCGGGCTTCATCGCGGCGAGCGTGGCCATCGGTCTTGTGGCCGGGGACGGGCGCTTCGCGCCGGAGGACGATGCAAGCCTCGCCTTCCTGCTGCGCGCCTGGACGGTTCCCTCGGTCGGAGACGCTGTGCTGTTCCTCGCCGTCGGGGTCATAAACGGGGTTGGCGGCTACCTGATGTCGCAGGCATACCGCATCTCGCAGCCGGCGGCGATCGCGCCCTTCGAGTATGTGGCGCTGCCGATGGCGGTGATATGGGGCGTGGTGTTCTTCGGCAACTGGCCGGACGCGATCACCTACGTCGGGATGGCGCTGATCTGCGGCAGCGGTCTCTACGTGCTGCATCGCGAGATGGTTGTCGCACGAGCGCGCCGCGCGGCGGATCGGAAGACCGGCTGACGTCGGGTTCCCGGCATTTCGTTGCGAATGTGGTAAACAGCCACGCTGGCCCACAATTCTTGTCAGCTCACGGCTGCGGACGTGGACGCGGATCTGACGGCATCGACCGACACGCTTTGCGGCCGATGACGACACCGAAGGTTCGGAGGGAAAGATGACTGCTGCAAAACGGCCCATGCTCGTCAACGTCGAGCGGCTCCATCGGTTCATGGACGAGGCGGGTTGCGCCGCCGTCGTCGCGCGCTCGGGGAAGAACTTCACGTACCTCGCCGGCATCGCTTATCCGGGCACCCTCGGCCGGCATCTCGATTTCCCCGATACCCCGCGCGATGTGTTCTGCATCTGGCCGCGCAACGACGCGCCGATCATCGTCACGCATCACGCCGGACGCCCGGTGACGGAGCGCGACTCGTGGGTCGAGCGCATCGAGGTGATCGAGGACTATGTCGAGTCCGGGATCGAGGGCGCCGCCAAGGTGCTGCGCTCGCTCGGACTCGACGGAGAAAAGATCGGCTTCGAGAAGACCTATGTCTCCGCCGCGCGATGGACCGAGATCGAGCGGGAGCTGCCGCGCGCGGAGCTGTTCGACTGCACTGCGTTGATGGACGCGGTGCGCCGGGTGAAGACCCCGGGCGAGGTCGAGCTGCTGCGCAAGGCGGCCGACATCCAGGACGAAGCGTATCTGGAAGTGTTCTCCGAGCTCCGGGAAGGCGACACCGAGCGCGAGATCCATGCCCGGATGGTCGCGGCGTGCATCTCGCGTGGCTGCGGCTTCGTGCACGGCATACTGAATTCCTCGAGCAATCCCGACATGTACTCCGGCGAAGGCGATCACCCCTTTCGCAGGGGCGACGTCATTCGCACCGACTACGTGTCCTATCTCGACGGCTACCCGGGTCACCAGTCGCGCCTGTTCTCGCTCGGGCCGCCTTCCGTCGAGACCCGCGAGCGCTATCGCGTCTATCGCGACATCTACCGTGCGCTCGCCGACTACTGCCGGCCGGGGCGCAAGGCGAACGAGGTGTGGCGGTTCGCGCACGAGAAGCTCATCGCGGCCGGCTTTCCGCATGCGCCCGGGACGATGGTCGGGCACAGCGTCGGCCCCTGGTTCCACCAGCAGGATCCCGTGCTCCTGCGGGTGGAGGAGTGTCCCCTCGAGGAGG
>JAKZYK010000014.1:0-8919 GCA_047514485.1 Gammaproteobacteria bacterium | reverse complement strand
CATGCCGGGCGACGTGCGCCGGCGGTGGGACGAGGCGGGCGGGGTGCGCGAGGTGATGCGCCCCGCCAACAAGTGCAACGGCATGACCTACGACGCGGACCTGAATCTCGTCATCTGCGAGCACGCGACGTCGAGCCTCGTACGCCTGTCCCCGGACGGCCGCCGCGAGGTCCTCGCCTCGCACTTCGAGGGCAAGGAGCTCAACAGTCCGAACGATGTCTGCATGCGCTCCGACGGCACCATCTACTTCACCGACCCGTGGTTCGGGAGGATGCCGGTCTACGGTGTCGAGCGCCCGCGCGAGCTCGGATGGCAGGGCGTATTCCGCGTGTCGCCGGCCGGGAAGCTCGACCTCGTGGTCGACAAACGCCAGTTCGACCAGCCGAACGGGCTCTGCTTCTCTCCCGACGAGAGCAAGCTCTACATCAACGACACCACGCGGGCGGTGATCCGGGTGTTCGACGTCGCTCCGGACGGCTCGCTCTCGCACGGGCGGCTCTTCGCGCAGGGGATCCAGTCCTCGCGCGAAGCCGGCGTCCCGGACGGGATGAAGTGTGACGCCAAGGGCAACGTCTGGGTGACCGCGCCCGGCGGTATCCGAGTCTACTCCCCGCGCGGCGCGCAGCTCGGCACCGTGCGCATCCCCGAGATGCCCGCGAACCTGCACTGGGGAGGGAAGGACTGGCGCACCCTGTTCGTGTGCGCGACGACGTCGGTGTACGCGGTGGAGACGAAGGTCGGAGGCAACGTCGAGCCCTTCATGCGCGCCGCCGGCTCTCATCCGGGACGCGTCGCCGCACGAGGACCTCGTGGCGAATCCTCCGTGCAGCGCGGCGGTCTCGCCGCTTCGCCCGGCGCCACCGCTCCGGGGTCCGCCGACATCGCACTCGCCACGGGCCTCGATCTCGACCCCGCGCGCTGCGCCCTCATCATCCAGGACATGCAGAACGACGTCCTCTCCGAGGGCGGCGCGTTCGCCGAGGGCGGCTCGCCGCAGCATGCGCGCGAGCAGAACGTCGTCGAGAACATCCGCCGTCTCGCCGATGCCTGCCGCGCGCGCGGGGTGATGGTGGTGCACGTCCACTTCCTCGTCGAACGCGGCTCCCCGGGTCTCACCCTCAACGCGCCGCTCTTCGAAGGCCTCGCCGACGCGAATGCGCTGGTGCGCGGGACGTGGGGCGCGGCGCCGGTCGAGAGCCTCGAGCCCGGACCGGGCGATCACGTGGTCACCAAGATGCGCATGAGCGCGTGGGAGGGTTCGTCGCTCGAAACGGTGCTCAAGTCCGGCGGCCGCGACATCCTTATCGACACCGGCGCGTGGACCAACATGTCTGTCGAACACACCGCGCGTACCGGCGCCGACAAGGGCTACTTCATGATTGTGCCCGAGGATGCGTGCTCGACGATGAGCGCCGACTGGCACGCCGCGAGCATCGGCTACGCGATGCAGAACGTCTCGATCGTCACCCGTACCGACGAGGTGATCGCGGCGCTTGACGGCGGCGCCACGCCTGGCGCCGGGGCGGCCGCGGACGGTTCGGGCAGCGCGGAGGCAGCCAACGAGGCCATCCGCCGCCGCATGCGCGAGCGGCGCGAGCGTGGCGGCGACGGGGGTTGATGCCGCGCAGGCCTTGATCGAGGTCGCGCCGCGTTGCCGCGATCGAACCGCACCGAGGGGACCTGACTGATGCCCGAGATGCCCGACAGCCTGTGGGCGGCCACCGCGCCTCCCGGCCCCGAGTGTCCGCCGCTCGGATCGAACGACGCCGCCGACGTGGTCGTGGTCGGGGCCGGCTACACGGGGCTCTCGGCCGCGCTCCATCTCGCGCGGGCCGGCCGGCGGGTGGTGGTGCTCGATGCCGGCGAGCCGGGCTGGGGGTGCTCGGGGCGCAACGGCGGACAGGTGAACCCCGGCGGCGTGAAGATACTGCCCGAGGACATCGCCGCGACCCTGGGGCCGATGTGGGGCGAGCGCTTCCTGGAGTTCGGCGACCGGAGCTGCGACCTCGTCTTCGAACTCATCGAACGCTATCGAATCGACTGCGAGGCGCTTCGCCCTGGCTATGTCCAGGGCGGCTACGGAGCCAAGGGGCGCCGATTCAACCAGGAATGGGCGCGCCAGTGGACGGCACGGGGACGCGAGGCCAGGTTTCTCGAACGCGAGGAGATCGCGGATCTCATCGGCACCCGGCGCTACGGCTCCGGGATGCACGACGCGCGCGGCGGCAGCGTCCAGCCACTGGCGTATGCGCGCGGGCTCGCCCGTGCCGCTACGCAGGAGGGCGCGGTCATCCATGGAGCGAGCGCCGCCACCGCTGTCGTGCGCGACGGCGCCGGATGGTCGGTTCGCACCGCTCGGGCATCCGTCGAATGCGAGTGCGTGGTGCTCGCGACGAATGGCTATACCGGTGAACTGTGGCCGGGGCTGCGCCAATCGGTGGTGCCGGTCGCGAGCTTCGTCACCGCCACCGCGCCGCTCGGCCACAACGTGCTGCCCTCGGTGCTGCCGGGCCGGCACGCGGTTTCGGAGACCGCACGAATCATCGTGTATTACCGGCTCGACCGTCAGGGGCGGTTCATCATCGGCGGTCGCGGCCGCTGGTTCGACGTAACCGACCGCGGAGACGTCTCACACGTGCGCGCGGCGGCGCTGCGGCTGTTTCCCCAGCTCGAAGGGGTGGAGTGGGAGTACCGGTGGGCGGGCTGGCCGGCCATCACGCGCGATCATCTGCCGAAGATGTTCGCCCTTGAACAAGGCGTCTACGCGGGTCTCGGCTACAACGGGCGCGGCGTGGCGAGCGCTACCCTGATGGGACAGCAACTGGCTACCATGATCCTCGGCGATGGCGAGCCACTCGTGGAGGTGCGCGGGCCGGAGCGGTTCGCGTTCCACCGGTTTCGTCAGGCCGGCATCAGCTTCCACCTGCTTGCCGGGAGTCTGCTCGACCGTATCGACCGCCGCGGCGCTATCTGAAAGGGCACCGGCGCCGCTCCTTCAGCCGCCGGTCGCAGCGCGGGCCCCGGGCCAGAACGGACCCATGATGGGCGTGCTGCCGGCGACAGTGGTGCGGCGGAGCACGCGGCGGTACCCGGCGTAGTCGTACTCGATGGCGCGGTGCAGCAGTACCCGGTTGTCCCACATCACGAGGTCCCGGGGACGCCACCGGTGGTAGTAGCAGAACGCGTCGCGGCTCGCGAAATCGACGAGCCAGCGGTGCAGCGCGACGCCTTCCTCATGCGTTCCGCCCCCGATCTCGAGGCTGGTGTTCGAAGTGAAGTAGAGGGAGCGCCGGTAGCCGCGGTCGGGATGGACGCGGATCACCGGGTGGGTGACCGGCGGCAGGGCGTCGCGCTCGTGGGCCGACATCGGCGGAAGGCTCGGTTCGAGCCGCCGGATCTCGCCGTACGAGTGCACCTGATGCAGCGGCTCGAGCTTGCGCCTCATCTCCTCGGGGAGTGCCGCGTATGCCGCGAGCATGTTGGAGAACCCGGTCTCTCCGCCTTGCGCGTCCTCCGGCAGCACCTCGATCCCGTACATGATCGAGGCGAGCGAAGGGGTGAACCGGTAGGAGCTGTCGGTATGCCAGCGTCCATTGTTGCGCTGGTAGATCACCCGTTGGTCTTCCTCGGAGAGATGCTCTCCCTCCGGCGAGACGTTGGCGACGTGGTAGACCTCGATCTTGCCCTTGGTCTTGTCCTTCTCCGGGAATTCCTCGAGCGGTCCGAACTGCTTGGAGAATGCGATCATCGCGCCGTCGTCGAGCCGCTGGTCTCGAAAACAGAGCAGATGGTGCTCCTGGAATGCGTCCCGGAGCACCTGCATCGTGTGCGGATTGAAAGGCTTCGATGCGTCGAGACCGACGACCTCGGCTCCGAGCGCCGGGGAGAGGCGCCGGATCGAGAAGTCGTGCTGCATGGCTTCGGCGGTGGACATGGCGTTCCTCCTGTGTCGGTCTAGGCCGGGGCTCAGGGACGGGGCTCAGCGTAGCAGAGGCAAAGCAGGGGCGTCCGGGCGCAGTGTAATCGGTCGAATCGCGCAAGAGACTGCCCCGGCGTACCCGCGGCGTTCCGGTCAAGACTTCACCGGCTCATGTCAAGACGCCTGCGAGCCGATCGGGTCTATGATGTATTCCTCCAGGAGAGCCGCTCGCTTACCCTCGGCGGACAGTGACGGCTCATCGACTCCTTCGCGCCGGCCGCCGGGGCGATCGCCCACCGGCGGGAAGGATCGGAGGCAGCCTGACACCAACAGGCAACGACAGGACAACCTTCAAGGGAGACCGATCATGTTCAAGAACCGATTGAAACGGCGAAATTTCCTGCAGCAGACCGGGCTCTGGGCGGCTGCCGCCGCGGCCGGGTCGCTGCCGAATCTGGCGTACGCAGCCCGTGACAAGGAGCTCAACATCTACTGCTGGGAAGGCTACAACTCCGACGACGTGCTCGACCCGTTCCGTCGCGAGTTCGACGCCAAGGTCCGGGCCGAAGGCCTCACCTCGGATCCGGATGCGGTCAATCGCCTGCGCGCCGGCGAGACCGCGGTATGGGATCTCATCAACGTCAACAACCCCTGGGCCCGCGAGATGATGTATCCGGAGGGCCTGATCCGGCCGCTTCCGCGGGAGCGCTTCGAGCCGATGTTCGAGAAGATGATGCCGGCGTTTCATCCACCGTATCAGTGGGCGATGGACAAGTCGGGCCAGGAACTGCTCGGCATGACGCAGCGCTTCGGACCCTTCAACTTCGTCGTCAACACGGACAAGATCTCGCGCGCGATGGCGGAGGACGAGGGCTTCAACATCTTCCTGGACCCGGCCATGAACGGACGGTACGGCATCCTGACGTACGACAACTGGAACATCTATCACATGTGCGTCACGGCCGGGGTGCATCCGTTCAAGGCGCATACCGCGGAGGAGATCGCGGCATTCACCGATGCCTGCAAGAAGATCTTCAACGGCGCCAAGCTGTTGACGGACGACCTGGTCCAGATGAACCTCGCCCTCATCAACGGTGAGATCGACGCCTACTTCACAGGCGGCACCTACACCGCTTCGCCGGCGCGTTACGACGGCGCCACGCAGGTGCGCGGCATCACCCCGAAATCAGGTCCGATGGACGGCAAGGGGGGCATCGTGTGGATCGAGCTGACCTCCGTGGTCAACAATCCGGATCCGTCGCCGCTGGCCGACGAGTTCCTGGCCTACGTCCAGCGTCCGGACATCTCCAAGCGCGTGGCGTTCGCCGAGGGCACCTACAATCCGGTGTCGCAGATGGGCGATTCCACCGTCATGGCGCAGTTCGACACCGATGAGCTGAACGCCATCCAGTGGGACACCCTGGAAGAGGAGATGGCGAACTCCGCCGATTACGACATCAATCCGGACTACGCGCAGATGTACGACATCTACTCCGCCGCGAAGCGCGAGCGCGAGTCGTGAGGCCGGATCGCGACTGACGTCCCTGGTTCCCGGATCCGGGAGGGTCGATGGAGGACAGCACGGCGCCGTTCCTCGTACTGAACGGACTCACCAAGCGGTTCGGCGATTTCGCCGCCGTTCGCGACGTGAATCTCGAGATACGCGAGGGCGAGTTCTTCACGCTCGTCGGGCCTTCCGGATCGGGAAAGACGACCATGATTCGCCTGCTGGTGGGCATGGATCAGCCCACCAGCGGGGATATTCGACTGCAAGGAGAGTCTCTCAACAAGATCCCGGCGAACAAGCGGCCGACGTGCATGGTCTTCCAGAACCTTGCCTTGTTCCCGCACAAGAGCGTCGGCGAGAACATCGAATTTCCCTTGAAGATCGCGGGGGTCGACCCGGCGGCGCGAAGGGCGAGGGCGCTTGCACTGCTCGAGCAGTTGCGTCTCCCCGCCGACTACTACGGCAAGGGAGTGAACCAGTGCTCCGGCGGTGAGCGTCAACGGGTCGCACTTGCCCGGGCGCTGGCGTTCGACCCGCAGATCCTGTTCTTCGACGAGCCGCTCTCGGCGCTCGATTTCCGACTGCGAAAGGCGCTGGAGAAGGAGCTCAAGGACATCCATCGGGAGACGGGCAAGACCTTCGTCTACATCACGCACTCTCTCGAGGAAGCCATGGTGATGTCCGACCGGATCGGCATCATGAAGGACGGGACGCTGGTCCAGATCGGGACCCCCGACGAGATCTACAACAAGCCGATCGACAAGTTCGTCGCCGAGTTCATGGGAGAGGTGAATACGCTGGAGGTGGAGGCGGTCGGGCCCGAGGTGGTGCGGGTCGCCGGGGGCGGACCCGAGTTCACGGTCCGGGACATGCCCCCGGACTTCACCGGCGGATTCCTCATCATCCGGCCGGAGGTCATGAAGCTCGGCCGGGGAGCCTCGGAGGTGGCGAACACGCTTACCGGCACCCTCTTCAACGACTATGCGCTCGGGTCGAGGATTCAGTATCAGATCCGCACCGCCGGCGATGATCAATGGCTGGTGGAACGACTCCAGGACGAGTCGTTCGAGGGTGCTCTCGGGGACGAAGTCATGCTGGGCTGGCGCCCCGAAGACTCCATTCTGGTGAGTCGATGACGTATGGGTGCGCGGGTGGCCACCCAGGACCATTTCACGCTGAGGGTCCAGTCCCGGGTAGGTCGGATTAGCGCAGCGTAATCCGACATCGCACCGAGGCGTTGTTGTCGGATTACGCTGCGCTAATCCGACCTACGGAGGGCTGGTGAGTCGATGATGTATCGGCGTACAAACATGTTGATATCGTCGACCCGGATTTCCGGGTTCGACACAACTGAATATCGGACGGCGGATTCGCGTTCTCGCGGGAAATCCGTCATTCCCGCGAAGGCGGGAGTCCATGGATTGAAACGGACTCCGGCAGCACTCGATACGGATCGAACGCGACGATGAAGGCGTTCCGCCGAATCCACAAGCCCGCAAGACCATGGCGCACCGCGACGACAAGGTGAGATGGATCCGCAGGCCGGGCGTGCTCTGCGCCGGGCCGGTGTCGCTGTTCCTGCTCGTCGGGTTTGCCGGGCCTCTCGTCATTCTGATCGGCTACAGCTTCATGCCGCCGCGAACCTTCTCGCTGCTGCAGGCGCCGACGCTCGCCAACTTCGTCTCCGTCGTCACCGACAGCTACTACCTTTCGTTCTTCTGGTCCTTGTTCCTCGCGACCGTGGCGGTCGTTCTTCTCTTCCTGATCTGCTACCCCATTGCCTACGGGATGGCGAAGCTGTTCGGCCGGTGGACGCACTTGGTGACGGCTCTGATCGCCCTGCCGCTGCTGATCTCGGAAAACATCCGGCTGTTCGGCTGGGTGCTGATCCTGTTGAAGAACGGCATTCTCGACGGCACGCTCCAGCACCTGTTCGACGTCTCGGCATCGGGCATGCTCTACACGGTGCCGGCCATCGTGCTCGGGCTGGTCTACGTCTATCTGCCGTTCATGCTGTTCCCGCTGACTATCGGCATCTCGATGGTGCCGGACAGCCTGAAGGAGGCGGCCTTCGACCTCGGCGCCTCGCGGTGGCAAGTATTTCGGGAGGTAGAGCTGCCCTTGTCGATGCCGGGGATCATGATCGGCGGCATTCTGACCTTCGTCCTGGTACTCGGATCGCTCGCCGAGTCCAAGATCCTCGGTGGACAGGCGGTCATCATGATCGCCGACGACATCGAGAGCGCGTTCACCTTCGCCCAGGACTGGCCGAAGGGATCGGTGCTGTCGGTGCTCCTGATCGGTCTGTCGGGTCTTGTCGTCTTCATGCTGCTGCGCAGAATCGATCTGGACCGGATCATCGGGAGGCGGTAGACGGGTGGCCATGCACCGAAAGGGAGGGGCGGCACGGATCCTGATCGTGCTGTGGACCGCGAGCGTCATCGCGTTTCTGTACATTCCCATGATCGCGGTGGTCCTGGCCTCGTTCTCCAAGCAGAGGTACTTTCAATTTCCGATCGCGAACTGGTCGACGAAGTGGTACGAGAAGGCCAGCGAGTCCCTCTCGGTGCGCGACCTCGTGTGGACCTCGCTCACCGTTGCGGTGCTGGTGACGGTCTTCTCGGTGGTGCTCGCGTTCTTCGGAGCGCTGGCCTTCGCCCGCTATGACTGGAAGGGCCGCAAGCTCTATCAGCGCCTCGTACTGCTCCCGATCTTCTTTCCCCAAGCGGTGCTGGGGCTGGCCCTGCTGCTGTGGTTCTCGGTCCTCGGAGTCAAACCGAGCTGGCATACCGCGGTCTTTGCCCACATGGTCTGGATCGTCCCGATCGTCGTCCTCATCATGTCGATCCAGGCCTACAGCTTCGACCCCGCCCTGGAAGAGGCCGCTTTCGATCTGGGCGCGAGCCGCTGGCAGGTGCTCCGGGAGATCACCATTCCCATCCTGGCGCCGGGAATCGTCTCGGGCGCGATCTTCGCCTTCTTGCTGTCCTGGAGTAATTTTCCGCTGTCGCTGTTCTCGACCGGAGCCGATCAGACCGTGCCCGAGTGGCTCTACACCAAGATGGTCTCGGGCTACACCCCGATGGTCCCGACCCTCGGTGCGCTCACCATGGCGGGTGCGGTGATGCTTCTCCTGCTCGCCGGTTTGGTCTGGCTGGTGAGCCGGAGAGGGAAGCGTCCCGGACTGTAATCACCAATCGCTATCGACCAAAGGAGGTTCATGATGCTGACATCCATCTCGGAACGTTCCGTTATCGTCACCGGAGCGAGCAAGGGCATCGGCAAGGGGATCGCGCGCGTCTTTGCCGGTCAGGGGGCGAAGGTGCTCGTCGTCGCACGCACGCTGGCGGACGCCGAGGCCGCGGCGGCGGAGATCGGCAATGGCGCCAGTGCGTTCTCCGCCGACGTGAGCGACTGGGACCAGTGCCAGGCGATGGCCGCGGCGGCGGCCGCGCGTCATGGCGGGATCGACATCCTCTGCGCGAACGCCGGG
>JAKZYK010000013.1:0-5422 GCA_047514485.1 Gammaproteobacteria bacterium | reverse complement strand
AAACATGGCCCGCGAGTTCGGTGGCGCACAGATCGCGAACGGCAACGGACACGTTGCCCGCACGGAACTGATTGAGCAAGAAACCCGCAGGGGCGACACGTTGGCCGGGTTTTATTCGCAATGGCTGATGCCGCATCACCCTTTCGAGCGACCACCGCATGCTTGGGCTTGGAACGCCTGCTGGCACTGGCAACACGCGGCGCAGCCGGAAATATGGCAATGTTTCGCGAAGCAGTTTCCCGAGATGGCACCGGAAACAGACTTCCTTCGCATTCTTGCCGCGCCGCATCAGGGAGATAGCCAGCAGGATGTAATTCGTTGGTTTACCCGTTACGAAACGCAGGCAGACGCTGTATCCAAGCCGGTTATCCCCTTCATGCGCAAAAGGCTTGAACGAGTGGGCGACGCCGATCCGAACGAGCGCAAGGAACTTGCCTTGGCCGTGATGGCGAGCGCAGCGACCAGTGCGTTGGATTTCGCTGCGCCGATCAACGGCTGAAGCCGCATCTTGTTACTCGGTCGCGTGACCGTTTCGTACGTCGACGCCGGCCCCCGTCCCGGTATCGCGTTGTACCATGTCCGGTGCCTGGGCGAACGGGTGTTAAAGATGGGTCAGTTGATCCATGGCAAGCCCGGAATCCGGTGACCGCCGTCGCGCCTGTTGCGCCGAACACCCACACGCACCGCTCTATCGTAGCGTGGCCGCAGAAACGACGATGACAGCTCCATTGCCGCTCCCGTGGCGCGCGCGGAGGAGCGGGCCTCCTCCCCTCAGCCGTCGTCCGGCAGGGCGTCGATGCCGCGCACGTTTTGCCCGCCGTATCGCCGGAGCCGGATGTCCGCCTGCTCCTTGTGCCCGGCGAAGTGCTCGAGCGCGCAAAGCCGCGAGCAGTACTCCCCGACCTTGACCGACGCCTCCTCCGTGATGCGCTGGTAGGTGCAGGTCTTGATGAACTTCCCCACCCACAGGCCGCCCGTGTAGCGCGCGGCGCGGCGGGTAGGCAGCGTGTGGTTGGTGCCGATCACCTTGTCGCCGTAGGAGACATTCGTCTCCGGGCCGAGAAAGAGGGCGCCGTAGTTCGTCATGTTGTCGAGGAAGTATTGGGGATCCTCGGTCATGACCTGAACGTGCTCGGCGGCGATGCCGTCCGCTACCGCGACCATCTCCTCGACGCCGTCGCATACGATCACCTGGCCGTAGTCGCGCCACGCCCGGCCCGCGGTCTCGCCGGTCGGGAGGATCGCGAGCTGGCGCTCGACCTCGACCATCGTCTCGCGGGCGAGCTTCTCGGAGCTCGTGAGCAGGATCGCCGGCGAGGTCGGGCCGTGCTCGGCCTGGCCAAGGAGATCCGCCGCGCACAGCTCCCCGTCGACCGTCTCGTCCGCGATCACCAGGGTCTCGGTGGGCCCCGCGAACAGATCGATGCCGACCCGGCCGAAGAGCTGGCGCTTGGCCTCGGCGACGAACATGTTTCCGGGGCCGACCAGCATGTCCACGGGATGGATGGTCTCGGTGCCGAGGGCCATCGCGCCGACCGCCTGCACCCCGCCGAGACAGTAGATCTCGTCGGCGCCGCCCAGATCCTGGGCGACCACGATGGCCGGATGCGGCCCGCCTTCGTAGGGCGGCGCGCAGGTGGCGATCCGCTTCACCCCCGCCACCTTCGCGGTGACCACGCTCATGTGGGCGGATGCGACCATCGGATACTTGCCGCCGGGTACGTAGGAGCCGATGCTGTTCACCGGGATATTCTTGTGGCCGAGGATGACGCCGGGCATCGTCTCGTGCTCGATGTCGCGCAACGCCTCTTTCTGGAGCCGCGCGAAGTTGCGGATCTGAGCTTGCGCGAACTCGACGTCCGCCCGCTCGCGCGCGCTCACCCGCCGGTAGCAGGCGTCGATCGCGGCCCGGCTCAGCCGGAACTCGTCCGGCGACCAGCCGTCGAACCGCACGGAGTACTCGCGGACCGCCGCATCGCCGCGCGCCTCGATCGCTCCGAGAATCTCTTCGACGGTCCGGCGCACCTTCGCGTCGGCATCGGCCTTGGCGTCATCGCTGATCCCGGTCTTGAGGTAGCGGGGCACGGCGTTCTCCTCCCGTTCGTTTCGAATGCGGCGCATCGTAGTGCGGAGAACGGCGAGTGACAAAGGGTAGTATTCCATCCGCATCAACCGCCAATGGCGGATCTGTTTCGAATGGCCGGAGGGGCAATCGGGGCCGAGCAGCGTCGAGATCGTGGACTATCATTGTCTTCCGCTCCGAACCGTGCTGCCGAAGATGGCGAAGAACACTCAGGTCAGACCCATCGTTGGTTGGCGCGAGTGGGCGGCGCTGCCTGCGCTTGGAATCGAGCGCATCAAAGTAAAACTCGATACTGGCGCGCGGACGTCCGCACTTCACGCATTTCATGTCAAATGCTGTCGCCGCGCGGGGAACAGGTTCGCCCGTTTCTATGTCCACCCGGAGCAGCGCAGACGTCTCCCTGAGATATTGTGCGAAGCACCCATTGTTGACGAACGCATCGTGACGAGCTCTAACGGCGAGCGGGAACATCGCTACGTCATAGAGACGCTCATTCGTCTGGGCACGGTTGAATGGCCGATTGAACTCACGCTGACGAATCGGGTCGAGATGAGCTTTCGTATGCTGCTTGGCAGGGAAGCGATACGACGGCGCATGGTGGTTGATCCCGGCAGCTCTTTCCGCTTGTCGGCCACAAAGTCCGGGCGGTGAAAGCTGCAGGAAATGGAGAAGTCATCGTGAAAATTGCTCTGTTGGCCCGCAATGCCAACCTCTACACGCACAAGCGGTTTGTCGAAGCCGCCGAGGCGCGGGGCCATGAAATCGACGTCATCGACACGTTGCGCGTCTATCTCAACGTCGCATCGCACCGGCCCCAGATTCGCTATCGGGGCGAGATCCTTCAGGACTATGACGCAGTCATTCCCCGCATCGGCGCGTCGGTGACGTTCTTCGGAACCGCGATCTTGCGTCAGTTCGAGATTATGGGCGTCTACCCGCTCAACGAATCAGTGGCGATCACCCGCTCGCGCGACAAGCTGCGCAGCCTTCAGCTTCTCGCGCGAAAGGGCATCGGCCTGCCCGTCACGATCTTCGCCCACTCCACCAGCCAAGCCGACGACATCCTGGAGATGCTGGGCGGCGCGCCGGTGGTCATCAAGCTGTTGGAGGGAACCCAGGGCATCGGCGTCGTGCTTGGCGAGACCGATGGCTCGGCGAAGAGCATGATTCAGGCATTCGGCGGTCTCAAAGCGAACATCCTCGTTCAGGAGTTCATCAAGGAGGCCGGAAACGAAGATATTCGCTGCCTCGTGGTGGGCGACCGGGTCGTCGCGTCGATGGTGCGCAAGGGCGTCAAGGGCGATTTCCGCTCCAACCTCCATCGCGGCGGGTCCGCGCAACCCATCAAGATCACGCCGGAAGAGCGTTCAACGGCGGTCCGCGCCGCGAACGTCATGGGGCTGAATGTGTGCGGTGTGGACATCCTCCGCTCGAACCATGGGCCGGTGGTGATGGAGGTGAATTCCAGTCCGGGCCTGGAGGGCGTGGAGAAAGCAACAGGCATCGACGTCGCCGCCAAGATCATTGGATTCATCGAGAAGAACGCGCGGCCGAACAAGACCAGGACGCGGGGGAAGGGATAGCGACACCCGATCGGAATGCTCTGCCGTTACATCCCGCAAGCACCGACTTCGCCCCACTCACATCTCCCGCAGTCTCCGCGACGCCGCGCCGGCGCCGATCGCGACCAGCACGAGCGCGGCGCCGTTGAGCACCAGCGCCGCGGCAGTCCCCACCGCACCGGCGAGCAGCCCCATCTCCAGATGCCCGATCGGAGAGAAGCCGACCGCGACCTGCCATGCGCCCATCGCACGGCCTCGCAGAGCACTGGGCACCGCGAGCTGCATCATGCTCTGGGTCAGCACGTCGCTCGCCACCGCGCAGAACGCGATGGTCACGATCACGACGACTGCGACGGGCAGATTCGGCGCGAGTCCGAGCGCCATCACCTCCAGTCCGAATCCCGCGATCATCGCGAGCCAGACCACGCCAAGCAGGCGGCTCGGACCCGTCACCGCCATCACGACGCCGCCGATGATTCCGCCGACGGAACGCGACGCATGAATGACGCCGAGCCCGGCCGCATCGAGCCCCAGCCGATCGACGGCGAGGTCGGGCAGCGCGGTCAGGAACGAGAATCCGAACACTTCCACCCCCGCGGTCACCGCGAACAGGATGAGGAGCGGGCGGTTCGTGGCGAGTTCGCGGCCGAATTCGAAGAGCCCGGCACGCATCGACCGGCGAGCGGCGAGCGGAAATGACGTATGGGCACGCTGGCGCCCGAATGAGGCGAGGGCAAGGACGTGTGCCGAGGACAACATCAGGTACGCGACCCCGATGCCAATCTCCGCCGCCGCCCAACCCGCCACCAGGGCGCCCGTGAGCTGGCCAACCCGCACCGCGATGTTGACGGTGCCCAACGCGGACACGATGCGCTCGGCGCCTGCGAGATCGAATGCATAGCAGGAGCGCGCGGGGCTGTAGGCGGCGCGGAACACACCGGAGACGAGGGTCAGGACGAGGATGGAGGCGAGCCCCGCCGCACCGCTCATGAACAGGGCGCCGATCACCAAGAGATTGATTCCGAGCGCCGCCTCCACGGTGCGCAGCACGCGGGCCCGATCGAAGCTGTCGGCGAGGGTTCCGGCGATCGCTCCGACGAACAAGTTGGGACCGAAGTAGAGCGCGAGCGAGATCCCGACCCAGGCTGTCGACCCCGACAGCTCGTACACCGCGAGACCGAACAGCAGCATCTCGCCCACCATCGACGCGCCGTTGAAGAACGTCATGGCAAGGAGCCGGCGGAAGCGAGGGCCGCCGAGCGAGAGGGATTGCCGGATTCTCCAGATCAAGGGCGCACGGACTCCGCCGCCGAATCGGCCGCCTCGATGACGACCAGCAACGGGGACAGCACCGGCATCAGTGAGCGCTTCGTCGCGAAGCGCGATCGGCCCAGGCACGGACGTGGCGCTGGAGCTCGGACAAGTCGCAGTCGCGCCAGCCTTTGCGCCGTCCGCCCTGGAACACGTCGTAGCGTTCGACCGTCATCGTCCGGGGATCGCCGAGGATCACGAGAATCGTGAATTCCGAATGTCTGGTCAGCCGTTCGAACATGATGCGCTGGCCGGTCGGCACATCGCCTCCCCGCTTCCATTCGAGGAACAGGAACTGACCGTTGATCTCCACCAGCCCATCCACGTCCGTCATCGCGATCCGGCCCGGAAAGCACTCGTCCAGCACCGTCAGGTCCGGTTGGCCGACCTCGCGATAGCAGCCGTCCTTGTCCGGGCTGCAATCCCATCGCATTCGGCCTCTGGACATGCATCACCCTTCAAGCTC
>JAKZYK010000012.1:0-4530 GCA_047514485.1 Gammaproteobacteria bacterium | reverse complement strand
TGACGTGGGCATCGTTTTCATATCCGGTCGCCTTTCTCGTGACCGACCTCATCAACCGAAGGGTCGGACCAAAAGCGGCGCGCCGGGTAATCTACGTTGGATTCGCGTGCGGCGTGGTGCTCTCGGTATACACCTCGACGGTGCGGATCGCGCTCGCATCCGGGACCGCTTTCCTGCTCGCACAGCTTGCTGACGTGTGGCTCTACAATCGCTTGCGTCGCATCGTCACGTGGTGGCAGGCCCCGCTGATCTCCTCGACCGTCGCCTCCATGCTGGATACCGCTCTGTTCTTCAGCCTCGCCTTCGCGTTCACCGAGGAGCCGTGGGTGACCTTGGCCATCGGCGACTACGGCGTGAAGGTCGCGGTGGGCTGCGCGATGCTGCTCCCGTTCCGGCTGCTGATGGGCGAACGCGATCTCGGGCGAACGGACGAAAAATTACCAACCAGAGCGACCTGATCGAGAGGGAAGCCGATCAGGGCCGCCACCCCCGCCAGCGGACGCTCAGGATCCGATTACGGCACGGTGCTGGCACGGCGCCGCTTCCGGGTCCACGCCTCCAGCGGTCGCTCGCAATGCCTCCTCGTCGAGGATTCGGATACGGTTGCGGTGCACCTCGATCGACCCTGCCTCCTGCAGGCGGGCCAACGACCGACTTACTGTCTCGACCGCGAGCACGAGGTAGCTCGCGATGTCGGCGCGGGGCATCGACAGCAGGATTTCGTCGCTTTTCAGACCACGGCCGTGGCGGGCGTCGACGAGCGAGGTCAGGAACGAGGCCATGCGTTGGCCGGCGCCACGCATGGCGAGCATGGCGAGCCGTCGCTCGTCGTCGCATATGCGCTGGCTCATCTTCATGAGCAGACGGCGCTGCACGTGGGGCGTTCGAGCACTCAGCCGGCAAAGCGGCTCGTAGGGAAGGCTGCACACCGAGGAGGTTTCGAGGACGATGGCGCTCGACAGGTGCCGGCCGACATGGATCGCGTCCAGTCCAACCAGGTCGCCGGGTGCGTAAAGGCCGATCACCTGCTCGTCACCCGATGCGCTGATGGTGCAGGTCTTGATCGCACCCGAGCGCACCATGTAGATGCTGTCGAACGGCTCGCCGTGGTGGAAGAGCCGATCCCCCCGGTGCAGAATCCGCGCGGTGACGTCGATTCCACACCTGCCAGCAGCGCCATCGGGATCGAGGTTCGGGTACTCCGGCGAAAGCAGGCAGCCCTCACAGGAGCATGCGACGTCCGCGTTGCACATGGCGGTGATGCGACCGTGCATGATTCGCGTCCTGACGCTCCTCCCGGGGGGGAAGGAAGTATTCACACGCCGTCGCCGCGGAGGTATACGGGATCTTACGTAGCGGTCAGGTAACGTCAGCGCATCAGCCGCACCAGTTCCACGACCGAGCGCACTCCAAGCTTGCGCATGCCGCGCGCGCGGTGCAGTTCGACGGTACGTATGCTGATCTCGAGGTTCGCCGCAATGACCTTGTTGGTCTTGCCGCTCGCAACCAAGTCCAGGATCTCGTGTTCGCGGCGGGTGAGCGCGTCGAGGCGGCGGGTATCGGAACGCCGTTCCTGGTCACTCGCAAGCGCCTCGCGTACCCGCGCGAGAAGCGTAGCGGGGTCGAACGGCTTCTCCAGGAAGTCTATCGCGCCCGCCTTCAGCGCATGCACCGCCGCCAGCACGGTGCCGTAGCCGGTGAGGAAGATGATCGGCGGCGCATCGTCGACGCGGGCCAGACGCTCCTGGAGATCGAGCCCGCTCAAGCCCGGCATCCGGAGATCGACGACGAGGCAGCCGGGTTCGCAACGGTCCCACGCGTCGAGAAAGCTCTGGGCAGAGTCGAAAGTCCTCACCGCGAGTCCTTCCGCACGGACGAGCATCGCGATCGAGTCTCGCACCGCCCGGTCGTCGTCGACCACGAAGACCACCGGTTCTTCGCTCACCGGTCCTGCACCCCGTACGGCAGGCCGAGCCCGAAGCGGCCTCCACGGCCGCCGTCGGGCTCCGCCCACGAGCGCCCGCCACGGCGTTCGGCGAGCGAGCGGTCGATGACGGCTCCGACTCCGAGACCGCTCGGCCTGGTGGTGTAGAAGGGCTCGAAGACCTGCTCGCGCAGCTCCAGCGTGAGCCCCGGCGCACTGTCCTCCACGACCGGGCGCCCACGGCCGGACCGCGTACGCGTTACCGACACCCGACGGCGTTCAGCGCCCTCGACCGCATGGAAAACATTGCCCGGCGGGATCTGCTCGATCTGCACGCGATCCGCGCCGACCGCCGGCGGTCCGGACTCGCGATCGACTTCGACGCGCACGTCCAGCCGTCGCCGCTCGTGCTCGGCGAGCAGGAGCGCCTTCTCGACCACGACGCCGAGATCGACGGTTTCGCCGATGCGGCCGGGCATGGCTCACTTCCTTTCCTCCCCTCAAGGGGGGGTGGAGGTAGTATTCGCAGGCCAGCGCCGCGGCGGTATACGGAATTCTACGTAGCCGACAGGAAGTCGGCTCAAGTTCGTATGTCTCACCGGTTCCCGGTAACGAACGTGGGCGAGCCGGAATAGAGCATCGCGATCGAGTCGCGCTCCGCCAGATCGTCGCCGGCCACGAAGACCACCGGATCTTCGCTCACGGGTCCTGCGCCGCGTACGGCAGCTCGAGCCCGAAGCGGGCGCCGCGGCCGTCCCCCGACTCCGCCCACAGACGTCCGCCATGGCGCTCGGCGAGAGAGCGGCTGATTGCGAGCCCGATTCCGAGACCGCTCGGCCTGGTGGTATAGAAAGGCTCGAAGACCCGCTCGCACAGCTCCGGCGTGAGCCCCGGTCCGCTGTCCTCCACTATCAGGCGCACGCGGTCGGATCCTGCGCGCGTCACCCGCATCCGCACCTGACGGTGTTCGGCGCCCTCGACCGCGTGGAAGGCGTTGCGCAACAGATTTAGCAGGATCTGCTCGATCTGCACGCGGTCCGCACTGACCGCCGGCAATCCGTGCTCGCGATCGACTTCGACGCGAATACCCCGCCGCCGTCGCTCATGGTCGACGAGCAGGAGTGTCTCCTCGATCGTCGCATCGAGATGGAAGGCTTCGGTCCGGCTCTCGTCCTTTCGTACGAGATCGCGCAGCCCCGAGAGGATCTCTCCGGCGCGGATCCCCTGCTCGGCAACCCGGCCGAGCGTGTCCTCGATCAGCGCGGGCTCCGCCCCGCCGCCGCGGACCATGCGCAGGCACCCCTCGGCGAAGCTCACGATCGCCGCCAGCGGGTGGCTCATTTCGTGCGCGATCCCGGAGCACATCTCACCGAGCTCGAGCACCCGCGCGGTATGAGCCGCGTCTTCCAGGCGCAGCCGCGCCCGCTCCTCCATCGCTCGGCGCTCGGTAAGGTCGCGGATGATGCCGGTGAACAACCGCCGGCCGGGGAGCCGCACCTCGCTCACCGCGATGTCGGCGGGGAAGACGCTGCCGTCCTTGCGCTGCGCCTCGATCTCGCGGCCGATGCCGATGATCCGCGCCTTGCCGGTACGCAGGTACTGCGCGATGTAGCGGTCGTGCTCCTCCCGGTACGGCGAAGGCATGAGCACCGAGACGTTGCGCCCGATCAGCTCGTCGCGCGCATATCCGAACGCCCGCTCAGCAGCCGGATTGATCGACTCGATCGCGCCGGACTCCTCGATGGTGACGATGGCGTCAACGGCGGCATGGAGGATCGCACGCAGGCGCTCCCCGCTCTCTGAGACTCCCACGCTGTCGTTCATGGCCGGCCCCGGGCGTCGAGCGCACAGTGTAGCCGGCACGCCGATCCCGGGCCGGGCCGGCGGAGGCGGTACAGGAACGCAGAAAGGCCCGGTCCACGCCACGAGTCCGGGCTTTGTCTGCGCCCGGCATGGGCGCCGCGTCAGGCGCCGGAACCGCGCGGAACGAGCACCGAGATCGCCATGCCGACGGCCGCCTGCACCGGATCGACGACCGGAATCCCGAGCGCGTCCTCAAGCCGCTCGCGGTACCGGGCCATTCCCGCGCAGCCGAGCACCAGCACGTCGGCCCCGTCCTCGTCGCGCAGCGCTCTGCCGGTGGCCATCATCCGGTCGAGGGTGCGGGATTCGTCGGAGAGGCCGGTGACCCCGATCCCTACCGCGCGGTCACCGGCGAGCCGGGACCCGAGGCCGAGCGCATCGTAGTAGCGCAGATGCCTCGGGATCGCCTGCTCGAGGATCGAGACCACGCCGAAGCGGGACCCGAGCGCGGTCGCCGTCAATACCCCGCACGCCGCCATCCCGAGCACCGGGCGCCGGGTCGCACCCCGTGCCTCGGCGAGTCCCGGGTCGCTGAAGCACGCAATGATGAACGCTCCAGCGCCGGCCTCTCTCGATGCGACGAACCGCGCGATTGGCGCCACGACGGCCTGCACGTGGGCGTCGCTCTCGATACCGGGCGGCCCCTCGGCCAAAGTCGCACACTCGATGGAGGGGCCGCCGTCGAGACGCAATGGATCGAGAGCCGCGTCGATCCCCTCGGTCACCGACTCGGTCGAATTCGG
>JAKZYK010000011.1:0-14905 GCA_047514485.1 Gammaproteobacteria bacterium | reverse complement strand
CTCCGGATACCTGAGCGCCATCGGCCTCGAGTCGTGGGTGGTGCAGGTGTTCGTGGTCGTCTTCGCGACCGCGGCGATCGCTCTCGGGACGAAGCGTTTCGTTTCGCGGCTGCACGCTGCCTTCGTCCGCGGTACCCCCAGCGTGTGGGACGAGAGCTTCGTTGAGGCGCTCGGCTCCCCTCTGCGGGCGTTCATCTGGATCACCGGCCTCGCGTTCGCGGTCGAGATCATCCAGACCGAGGCCGGCGCCGCCATCTTCGAGGCAGTGACTCCGATCCGCGACGTCGGTCTCATCGCGACGTTCGCGTGGTTCGCGGTGCGGTTCATCCGCATCGCGGAGAGGAACTTCATCGCCGACAAGCAGGCGAAGGGCGAGACCTTCGACCGCGCCACCCTCGATGCGGTCGTGAAGCTGCTCCGGCTCTCGGTGCTGATCACCGCCTTCCTCGTCGCCTTGCAGACCCTCGGATTCAGCATCTCCGGCGTGCTCGCCTGCGGTGGCATCGGCGGCATCGCGGTCGGCTTCGCGGCGAAGGACCTGCTCGCCAACTTCTTCGGCGGGCTGGTGATCTATCTCGATCGCCCGTTCGCGGTCGGGGACTGGATCCGTTCGCCGGACCGCGAGATCGAGGGCACGGTGGAGAGGATCGGATGGCGCCAGACCATCATCCGCGGGTTCGACACCCGGCCGCTCTACATCCCCAACAGCACGTTCACCAGCATCGCGGTCGAGAACCCGTCGCGCATGCGCAACCGCCAAATCTACGAGACCATCGGTATCCGTTACGCAGACGCGGGCGCGATGGGCGCCATCGTCGCCGACGTCGAGGCGATGCTGCGCGCGCACGACGAGATCGACACCGACGGCTACCTGATGGTGAATTTCAACGCTTTCGCGCCGTCGTCGCTCGACTTCTTCATCTACTGCTACACCCGCACCACACTCTGGGCCCGATACCACCAAGTGAAGCAGGACGTGCTGCTGCGCATCCTCGAGATCATCGACCGCCACGGCGCCGAGATCGCGTTCCCGACTTCCACGGTGCACGTGCCCGGCGCCTTGTCGATTGCGGATTCGGCCGCAGGCGGCAGCGTTCCCGACGAGAGCGCGACGCGGCATCCACGTGCAGAGTGAGGGCAGCCGGCCAGTTCTGACATTCGGCGGGAGCCTTCGGCACCTTTCCGGTCGCATCGCGGGCGATCTCCCGCTCGGAATGACGGCCTGATTCGGTCACGCTTGCACTCAAACGGTGAGGAGGCGGGCGCAGCGTTCGGCACGCGCGCTCAACCTGTCTGCCAGCCGGCCAATGACGGGATGGTCGAGTCCGCCCCGGCGGGCCTCGTCGGCGACCTCATGAACTGCCGCCTCGGCGACGACAAGCGGCATGGAGAGGGAGAGCGGATAGGCGTCACGGGCTGCTCGCCAGGTCGGGTCGTAGACGAAGCTCAGACGTCCAGAGCGCGAGCGACGACATTGCGTACCGCCAATGCCCGACTTGGTGGCTTCGAACGGACCGGCACGAAATCGGATGCGGCACGAGGAGCGCACCGGTTTCTGCGCATTCGCCTCCACCCGGCGAGCCGGGCCGTCTCGTCGTCCTCGGGAGAACGAGCGGCGATTTGAAGTCGGGATTGTCCGCGCCCCGCATTCACAAGGCGCGCCGGCATGCAGGCTCGACTACGGCAGGAACTTCAGGGCAGTGAGAATGGCGACGATGCCCCCGCCCTGAATCCAGAGGGCGCGGTAGAGCTCGGCCCTGTCGGCTTTCGTCGCGATCTGTGCTTCCAGACGCTCGATGTCGCTCTTCGTCGCACCTTGTGCTTCCAGACGCTCGATGTCGCTCTTCGTCGCACTCTGTGCTTCCAGACGCTCGATGTCGCTCTTCGTCGCACTCTGCGCTTCCAGACGCTCGATGTCGCTCTTCGTCGCACTCTGCGCTTCCAGACGCTCGATGTCGCTCTTCGTCGCGAGCTGTTCGTCGTTGCGCCCGATGGCCTGTGCGATGGCCTCGGCTTGCGGGCGCTCGATGCCCGTGGCTTCGAGGTCGTGTACCGTTCCGAGGGTGTCGAAGGTGCGGTTGCCCATGGTTCGTCCTCTGTGCAACGCCGGATGCCGTGGTTCGTTGCGTGCAGGTCTCCGATGGTTGGACAGGGTCGGAAGACGGAAGGTATCACGACGCTGGCCGCGCTTCCGAACCCCACGATCGACTGCGCAGACTACGCAACGCAGGACCCTCGCGTACGGGCCGAACGTCCCTGTGCATGTAGGCGCCGGTCTACGGATGCGTCCGGTGTCAGCGAACGGTCGTCCGCTCGGGCCTTCCGGTGCCCCCCCCTCGCCGCTCGACAATCTTGAGGGGGGACCGAGCGGCCATGACCGCTCCGGGTGTGTCACGCACGCAGTGCACCCGGCGCGGGCAGCCCGCACCGCACCGCCAGCGCCATTCGAGCACCTTGATTTTGGTATCCTCGCCCTCCCGCACCGAGGCCACGATCGAAGACGATGGACGAGCGCTATTTCCCCGAGACGGTAGAGCACGAGGCGCAAGCCTTCTGGGACGAGAACCGCGTGTTCGAGGTCCGGGAAGATCCCTCCCGCGAGAAGTTCTACTGCCTGTCGATGTTCCCGTATCCGAGCGGGAAGCTGCACATGGGGCACGTACGGAACTACACCATCGGCGACGTGATCAGCCGGTACCAGCGCATGCGCGGGCGCAACGTCCTTCAGCCCATGGGATGGGACGCGTTCGGCCTCCCCGCGGAGAACGCGGCGATGCAGAACAAGGTGCCGCCCGCGCGCTGGACGTACCAGAACATCGACTACATGAAGAAGCAGCTCCGGCAGCTCGGGTTCGCTTACGACTGGAGCCGCGAATTCGCGACCTGCCGGCCCGAGTACTACCGTTGGGAGCAGTGGCTGTTCACCCGCCTGTTCGAGCAGGGGATCGCGTACCGCCGGGAATCCGAGGTGAACTGGGACCCCGTCGACCAGACGGTGCTCGCCAACGAGCAGGTCATCGACGGACGCGGCTGGCGATCCGGCGCCGTGGTCGAACGGCGCAAGATCCCGCAGTGGTTCCTGCGCATCACCGACTATTGCGAGGAGCTGCTCGACGAGCTCGACCACATCGACTGGCCCGAGCCGGTCAAGACCATGCAGCGCAACTGGATCGGACGCTCCGAGGGCACGGAGATCGATTTCGAGATCGAGGACCCCGAGGCCGACGGCCAGGGCATCGACGGCCCTGAAGCCGGCATCTCGGGAGCCGGAGACTCCGAACCCGACGGCCTCGAAGCCGCTCGCCCCGGGGCCGACCGCGCTCACCCCCCGTTGCGGGTCTTCACCACCCGCCCCGACACCATCTACGGCGCGACGTTCATGGCGGTGGCAGCCGAGCACCCGCTCGCCGTGAAGGTCGCGGAACGGCGTGAAGACGTCGCCGCGTTCATCGAGGAATGCCGGCGCGGCGGTGCCACCGCGGCCGAAATCGAGACGATGGAGAAGCACGGCATGCCGCTCGGCCTGAACGCGATCAACCCGTTCAACGGCGAGCGCCTGCCGGTCTGGGTCGCAAACTTCGTGCTCATGGGCTACGGCACCGGCGCGGTCATGTCGGTGCCCGGCCACGACGAGCGCGACCACGAGTTCGCCCTCCGGTACGGGCTGCCGATCCGCCAGGTGATCGCCCCCGCCGACGGCACCGAGGTGAACATTCGGACAACGGCGTGGACCGACAAGGAGAACGCCGTCGTCGTCAACTCCGGCGAGTACTCGGGGCTCGGCTTCCGCGAATGCTTCGACCGGATGGCGGACTGGCTCGAAGAGACCCGCCGCGGCGAGCGCCGGATCAACTACCGGCTCCACGACTGGGGCGTCTCGCGACAGCGCTACTGGGGCTGCCCGGTTCCGATCGTGCACTGCGACGCCTGCGGAATGGTCCCCGTGCCCGACGATCAACTCCCGGTGCTGCTCCCGGAGGATGTCGACATCGAGGGAGGCGGATCGCCGCTCGCCCGCCTCCCGGAGTTCGTGGAGACCACCTGCCCGAAGTGCGGGGCGGACGCACACCGCGACACCGATACCTTCGACACCTTCATGGAATCGTCGTGGTACTTCGCGCGCTTCTGCTGCGCCGATGCCGGAGGCTCGAAGCTCGACGAGCGCGCCGACTACTGGATGCCCGTCGATCAGTACATCGGAGGCATCGAGCACGCCATCCTGCACCTGATGTACGCGCGGTTCTATCAGAAGCTGATGAACGAGGCGGGTCTCACGAAGGTGCGCGAGCCATTCTCGAGCCTGCTTACCCAGGGCATGGTGGTCGCGGAGACGTTCTACCGCGAGAAGGACGGCCACACCCGCTACTACTCGCCGGCCGAGGTGGAGGTCGAGCACGACGGCAAGGGCAAGATCATGGGCGCCCGCTCCCGAGCCGACGGGCAGCCGGTCGAGGTCGGCTCGATCGAGAAGATGTCGAAGTCGAAGAACAACGGTGTCGACCCGGAGGAGATGATCGCTCTGTACGGCGCCGATACCGTCCGGCTCTACATCATCGAGACATCGCCGCCGGACCAGATGCTCGAATGGTCCGGCAGCGCGGTCGCAGGCGCTTCGCGGTTCCTGCGCAAGCTGTGGCGCACGGTGCTGGAGCACATCGAGCAGGGGCCGGCTCCCGCCCTCGACGTCAAACGGCTCGACGGCCCGGCGCGCGAGCTGCGATGCCGGATTCACGAGACCATCGCGAAGGTGAGCGACGACGTGGGGCGCCGCTACAAGTTCAACACCGCGTGCGCGGCCTGCCGCGAGCTCATCAACGACGTCATGGCGTTCGACGCGAGCACCGCGGCCCGAAGGAGCGTCGTGCGCGAGGCGCTCGAAGCGGTCGTTCTCATGCTCGCCCCGGTGGTTCCCCACGTCTGCCACACGCTGTGGCAGACGTTCGGGCACCGCGAACCGGTCATCGACGCGGCATGGCCCGTCGCCGACGAGGCAGCGATGTCGCGCGATGTGATCGAACTCGTGGTCCAGGTCAACGGCAAGCTGCGCGGCCACGTCAGCGTCGGCGCCGATGCGGATCGGGAGGCGGTCGAGCGCGAGGCGCAGCGCAACGACAACGTCGCCCGGTTCATCGGCGAGAAGCCGATCAGGAAGGTCATCGTGGTGCCCGGCCGGCTCGTCAACATTGTCGTATGATTGGAGATGTCGATGACCACCGCTGCCCGATACCTCGAAGAAGTCGAATCGGCTCTACCTCGTGCGGCGGCCTGATCGGGAGATGGGGATACCGATGATCGCGGCCCGAAACATTTTCCGGTGCCTCGTCCTGGCGCTGTCGATCGTTGCCGCCGGCGGATGCGGCTATCAGCTTCGCGGCGCCGTTTCACTCCCGCCTGATCTCGATGCAATCTACGTCGCCGGCCCTCCGGGCATCGCCGGCGCGCTCACCCAAGTGCTCGAAAGCGGAGGAATCCGCGTCCTGTCGACTCGCGACTCGGCCAAGGCTCTGCTGCGGATCAGCGACGAGCGGTTCAACCGGCGCGTCCTCTCCGTCAATCCGGACACGGGGAAAGAGAGCGAGTTCGAACTCGCCTACCAAGTGACATTCCACGTGACCGGTGGAGACGGCGAGGACCTGGTGCCGAGACAGACGGTGTCGTTGCTTCGAGACTACGTGTTCGACCGGGACGCGGTGCTCGGGAAGAGCCGCGAGCAAAGCGTGCTCTACGCCGAGATGCGCCGCGACGCGGCCGGACAGATCGCGCGCCGTATCGAGGCGGCGCTCGCGGGTTGAGCATGAGCCGCCTGCACCACGCGCCGGCCGCGGAGGGCCGCGCGTAGCGTGCGCGTCCGGCCCGAGCAACTCGAACGGCATCTCGGGCGCGGCCTCGCGAGGGCCTATGTCGTCTACGGCGACGAGCCCCTGCAGCGCGAGGAATCCCTCGATGCGATCCGCGCCGCCGCGCGGGCCGCCGGATTCGCAGAGCGCATCGTGCTGCATGCCGATTCCGGCTTCGACTGGAGCGAGCTGCGGTCCCACGCCATGAACCTCTCCCTGTTCGCAGAGCGAAGGCTCATCGACCTGAGAGTGCCGGGCGGCTCGCCCGGCAAGGACGGCGGACCGGTGCTCGCGCAATACGCGGCGGACCCGCCGCCGGATTTGGTGCTGCTGCTGTCGTGCGAGCGGTTCGATCGTCGCTCGACCTCCACGAAGTGGTTCAAGGCCCTCGAAGGCGCCGGCGACGTGATCGAGGTATACCCCGTCCGGGCCCGCGATCTCCCGCGCTGGATCGCCGATCGGTGCGCGGCGCGCGGCGTCGCCGTCGAGCGCGACGCGGCAGAGGTGCTGGCGGAACGCAGTGAAGGAAATCTCCTGGCTTGCGCGCAGGAGATCGACAAGCTCTGCCTGCTTGCCGAAGGGCGCCCGATCACGACGGACGAGGTCATGCGTACCGTGGCGGACAGCGCGCGATTCGGCGCCTTCGACCTCATCGACCCGGCGCTTGAAGGCGACGGTGCACGTGTGGTGAGGATCCTGCACATTCTTCGCGAAGAGGGGATGGAGCCGATCCACGTCCTGGGCTCCCTCACCTGGGCGATCCGCGGCGTATGCGGCATCGCGGCGGGTCTCGAAGGCGGCGCCCGCCTCGACGATGTGCTGCGGGCGGGGTTCGGCGGATGGTGGAGGCGAAAGCACGTTCTCCAGCGCGCCTTCTCCCGCATGCCCCGCCGGGGCTGGGTCCGGCTGCTGGGGATCGCCGAGGGCGTCGACCGGATCCTGAAAGGTGCGCCGGCGCGCTCCGGCGCTATCGTTCGCTGGTCCCGCGCCGACGCGTGGGCTGGTCTGGAACGGCTTGCGCTGGCGATGTGCCGGGTGAAACTGCCGCGGGCCGCACCCTATAATTGATGGCGATTGCACCGCCAACCGCACGACCACCGGAGGGCAGACCCATCGCAGCGCCAGCCGCAGTCACCGCCCGCGCCGTCTCGCACCACGAAGCCGTGACCGAAGATCTGGGCGCGTACATGCTCGACCTCGGCGCCCGCGCTCGCGCCGCCTCCAAATCGCTCGCGGGGGCGCCGACCGAGGCCAAGAACGTCGCCCTCGTCGCCATCGCGGACTCGATCGCCGATCAGGCGCAGGACATCCAGTCGGCGAATCATCGGGATCTGGATGCCGGACGATCGAGCGGACTCGCCCCCCCACTGCTCGACCGGCTCGAGCTCACCGACGCACGCATCCGATCGATGGCCGAGGGGCTTCGCCAGATCGCGGCGTTGCCGGATCCCGTCGGCGAGATCAGCGAGATGCGGATGCGGCCCTCGGGCTTGCAAGTCGGGCGGATGCGCGTGCCGCTCGGGGTGATCGGGATCATCTACGAGTCACGGCCCAACGTCACCGCCGACGCGGCGGGGCTGTGCCTGAAGTCCGGCAACGCGACCATCCTGCGCGGCGGCTCCGAGGCGCTGGCGTCGAACCTCGCCATTGCCGAGTGCATTCACGAAGGGCTCACGGCGGCGGGACTCGCCCGCGACGCGGTCCAGGTGGTGGAGACGAGCGATCGCGCCGCGGTCGGCATGCTCGTCGCCATGGACACCTACGTGGACGTCATCGTTCCAAGGGGCGGCAGGGGGCTCATCGAGCGTCTCAGCCGCGAGGCCCGGGTCCCGGTGATCAAGCACCTGGACGGCAACTGCCACGTCTTCATCGACGACCGCGCCGACCCGGACATGGCCATCGCGGTGGCGATCAACGCGAAGACCTACCGCTACGGGATCTGCGGTGCGATGGAGACGCTGCTCGTCGCGCGCACCATCGCTCCCCGGGTGCTCCCGGCGCTGGCCGGGCGGCTCGCCGAGGCAGGAGTGGAGATCCGTGGCTGCGAGGAGACACGAGCGCTGGTGGCGGGCTCGGTCCCGGCCAGTGAGGAAGACTGGGAGACGGAGTTCCTGGCGGCGGTCCTCGCGGTGCGGGTGGTCAGCGACATCGACGAGGCGATGGCGCACATCGCCCGTTTCGGCTCCGGTCACACCGACGCCATCGTGACCGGCGACCTCGCCCGTGCCCGGCGGTTCATGGCCGAGGTCGATTCGAGCTCGGTGATGGTGAACGCTCCAACGTGCTTCGCCGACGGCTTCGAGTACGGGCTCGGCGCGGAGATCGGGATCAGCACCGACAAGCTGCACGCCCGCGGGCCGGTCGGCCTCGAAGGGCTCACCACGCAGAAGTTCATCGTGCTCGGCAACGGACAGGTACGCGGCTGATCGACGCCTGCATCGTCAAACGCAGCCTTCGCGGCCACGATGGCCGCACGGGGCGGTTCGGCCCGGGGCCACGGTGATCGACACCGACGTCACGCGACCGGGCAGGCCCGCGTATCGCTCCCTCTATCCTCTTGCGCAGCCTTTTCGGGCGGCTGACTGACGTCATGCCATCGGGCCAATCCCCACCCGTCGAAGCGATCGGGATTCTGGGCGGAACGTTCGATCCGGTGCACTGCGGTCACCTCCGGCTCGCCCTGGAGTTGCGCACCGCCCTGCGTCTCGACTCGGTGCGCCTGATGCCCGCGCCCAGCCCGCGGCTCCGCCACCCGCCTGAGGCGAGCCCCGAAGTACGCATGCGTCTGCTCGAGGCCGCGCTCGCCGACGTCCCCGGACTGGAAGCGGACGGGCGCGAGCTCTCGACCCCGGGGCCGACAGTGACTGCCGACACCTTGCAGGCTCTGCGCGAGGAGCTCCCCAGCGTGTCACTCTGTCTGATCCTCGGCATGGACGCGATCTCCCGACTCGACGCCTGGATCGACTTCGAACGCATTCCGACCCTGGCTCATATCGTCGTCGCCGAACGCCCCGGCGCCCCTTCGCCGCCGCGGGACGGAGCGGTGGCGCACCTTCTGCGCGCACGACGGCGCGACGCCCCGGACGCGATCCGCATCGCCCCCGCGGGATTCGTCTTCTTCGTGCGCGACGTTCCCGTCCTCGATATCTCCGCCACCCGTGTGCGGTCGCTGCGCGCCCGCGGAGAATCGATCCGGTTTCTCGTCCCCGACCGGGTGCACGACATCATCGTCAAAGAGGATCTCTATGCCCATCCATACTGAAACACCGACCCACCCCGTCGCCGAATCGAAGAGGATCTCCATGCCCGTCGATGCTGAAGCTCTGACTCACCTCGTCATCGATGCCCTCGAGGATCGGAAGGCGCAACACATCACCGTACTGGACGTCCACGCGTTGACCGACGTCACCGACGTGATGGTCATCGCCTGCGGGCGGTCCACACGCCAGGTCAAGGCAACGGCCGAGCACGTCATCGAGCGGTCGAAGGAGGCGGGCTGCCGGCCGCTGGGCGTCGAAGGACTGCGCGACAGCGAATGGGTGCTCGTCGATCTCTGCGACCTTGTGTTGCACGTCATGACACCGGAAACCCGCGAGACCTATCAGCTCGAGAAGCTGTGGGGCGGCGCCGGCCGCCGGCAGGCATCGCTGAACACTGGGCCCGCTTGAATGTCGATGATGGCGCCCCTGTCGGCGCGCAGTGCGTAGTGCGAATTCACCTCATCGCGATCGGGCACCGTCGCATCGGATGGGAGCGGGACGGCTATCGGGAGTATGCGCGCCGCATGCCGCCGGAGCTTTCGGTCGAGCTTCACGAGATCGCACCGTCAAAACGCATGAAGCGGGACACCGCCGGCCGTCACCTCGAAGACGAGGCCAGGCGACTCATCGCCGCGACCCCGAGCGGCGCCCGCGTCGTGGCCCTTGACGAGCGCGGAGCGGCATGGACGACCCTGGAACTGGCGAACCGAATCGAACGCTGGATGCACGATGGGCGCGATCTTGCGCTGCTCATCGGCGGTGCGGACGGCCTCGCCCCAGCGTGCATTGCAGCGGCCGAGCACCGCTGGTCGTTGTCCCCGCTCACGCTGCCGCACGGGCTGGCGCGCATCGTCGTCGCGGAACAGCTCTATCGGGCGTGCACGATCCTCCGCCGCCATCCCTATCACCGGGAGTGATCGAGCGGCGATGATGCACTCCGGGATGTGTTGCGTGAGGTTCAATCGGTAAGGGGCTATCGGTGGCGATGATTCATCTTGCTTCGACGTCGCCGCGCCGGCGTGTGCTGCTCGAACAGATTGGTATCGACTACGCGATTGTCGACGCACCGATCGACGAGACCCGGCGAGCCGGCGAGCACCCCGAACGGTTCGTCGAACGAATGGCGTGCGAGAAGGCCCGGGCCGGGCTCGCGGCGCTCGGGGACGCGTGTGGGGCACCGGTGCTCGCGGCCGACACCGCGGTGGTGTTGGAAGGACAGGTACTGGGGAAGCCGCGCGACCAGACGCACGCAATGGCGATGCTCCAGGTGTTGTCGGGGCGGATGCATCGCGTCATCAGTGCGGTTGCGGTCGCCGGCATCTACGCCTGCGACGCAGGAAGCAACCATGCGGACATTGACGGACCCCAGCCGGCAATCGGCCTGGCCGCCCACGACACACCGCGATCCATGACCTGCATCAGCCGGGTCTGGTTCCGCGAGATCTCATACGAAGAGCGCCGCGCATACTGCGCGAGCGGCGAGTCCCTGGACAAAGCCGGCGCATACGCGATCCAGGGACGCGCCGCGACCTTCGTGGAGCGCCTCGACGGAAGTTACTCCGGGGTGATGGGGTTACCGCTCTTCGAAACGGCATCGTTGTTGCGCGAGGCCGGTATCGAGGTCTGAGCGCCCGGCAAGGTCTTCAGCTCGCGATTTTCGTCCCTGACCTTCCACGGCTTATCATGAGTGCGGCGAAGCATTCCATCGGAACATCCGGACGTGGAGATTGCGATGAGCGCGATGTTCGACATCCACCCAGACATGGATGAGGTGATCGCGGCCAAGCAGGCGGTCGCTCAAGTGACCGACCCTGATGAGATGCGCGCCGCCTGGAACGCCTATGGGGCGCGATTGGGGCGGGATCGCCCCAGCGCAATGACGGTGCGGGATACCACCATTGCACGGCCGGCGCCGCAGGGCGGGGATATCCCGATACGAATCTACCGTCCGGAGTGCGCGGAAGTGCTCAGTCCTTGCGTCGTGTATCTGCACGGTGGCGCGTTCTTCAAGGGGAGCCTCGACAGCGGCGACAGCATCGCCTGGGGCATCGCCGACGAGGCCGGCGCGGTGGTGGTGAGCGTCGACTATCGGCTCGCTCCGAATCATCCGTTTCCAGCCGGCCTGGAGGACTGCTACGCGGTCACGAGCCACCTCGCCGATTACGGGGAGACGTTCGGGGTGCAGGGCAATCGGCTCGCGTTGTGGGGAGACAGCGCAGGTGGCAACCTCGCGGCCGCGACCTGCATCATGGCCCGCGACCGAGGCGGCCCACGCATCGTGGCCCAAGCCCTCAACTACCCCTGCCTCACCGATGAGCTGACGTCCGACTCCTATCGTCGCTACGCGGAGTCACCCGGGCTTCGCACCGCCAACATGGATACCGGCTGGAGCCATTACCTGGGGGACCGGCGGCCGACGGACAATCCGTATGCAGCACCGCTGAAAGCCATGGACCTGTCCGATCTTCCGCCGGCCCACGTTCACTACGCAGAGATCGACCCTCTCGCCGATGACGCCAGTGACTACGCCGAGCAGCTCGCCGCCGCGGGCAACGTGGTGGTGTTGCGTTGCGCACGGCGCATGATCCACGGGTTCCTGCGCGCGCGGTTCTCCGGAGCCGAGGCCGCGGCCGAATTCGCCCGCCCTTGCGGGTTCTTGCGCAGTAGACTCGCAACCTGACGGATGTGGATTCGAATCCCGCCACCTGCAACCAGGACATCTCCATATCAATCGCCACTGCGACCATCGCGGTGCATTGATGGAGTACGGAGAAATCGAGCCGACGGAGGCACGCGCATGAGGCAGTTTCTCGACCTCGATCGTTTTCCTGTGGACAGGCTCGACAGCGTTCGAGGTCAGGCGTTGCTCGCCCGCTGCCGGCATGAGCTGCGCGAAAACGGCATGTTCAGCCTCGCGGGCCTGATACGCCCGGAGGCGCTCCGGCGCTGCGTTGCCGAGGTGGAGCCGCTCTTCGAAACCGCCGCGTTTACCCACTGCCGGGAGCACAACATCTATTTCGATGACGAGATTGAGGGCGTGGAAGCGAATCACCCCGCGCTCAGCCGGTTCAAGACGGTCAACCACACGGTTTGCGGCGATCGGATCCCGGCAAGCCCGATCACGCAGGTCTATGAATGGCAGCCCCTGATCGACTTCCTGGCGGCGGCGATGGGCAAGCCTCGGCTCCACCGGATGGCAGACCCGCTCGCCCGTATCAACGTCATGGCCTACCGCGCGGGGGAAGTGCTCAACTGGCATTTCGACCGGGCGGAGTTCACTACGACCTGCCTGTTGCAAGCGCCTGTGTCGGGCGGTCAGTTCCAGTACCGTAGCGATCTCAGGAGCGATTCGGATCCCAACTACGAAGGCGTCGGCCGGCTCCTGGCCGGTGATGACGAGCACGTGCTGACCCTGCTGCAGGCGCCCGGCACACTCAACGTCTTCAAGGGCCGGAACACGGCCCACCGGGTCACCCCGGTGGCTGGTGAGCGGGCGCGCATCATCGCCGTGTTCTCCTACTACGAGGCACCGGACGTCTCCTTCAGCGATGCGGAGCGGCTCGGCTTCTACGGCCGGACCGGGGCTTGAAGGTCTACGAACAGCCGCTTGCGGCTGCGCTGGACGAACGCCGCCGTTGCGGCGATACGCCGGGACTGTCCGGCGTGTCATAGCCGCATGCAGCCCGCGTCCGCAGCCGTGGACCGGGAGAACTGCGGGTTGGAACGCAGAACTCTCTCAGGCGGATAGCGCCGTCCCTTCGATCGTCACCCGGTGCATCAGGCGGCGATGGCCGGGGTAATCGTTGAGCGCCATGTGCCACGTCGCACGGTTGTCCCACAGGCCGAGGGAGCCTTCCCGCCATTGCACGCGGCAGGAGAACTCGGGCTTGGCGGCGTGCGCGTAGAGGTAGTCGAGCAACGGCTTGGACTCCTCCTCGGTCCAGTCGTTGAAGCGGACCGTGAAGGTCGGGTTGACGTAGAGCACCTTGAGGCCGGTGTCGGGGTGGCGAATGACCACCGGGTGTACGGCGTCCTGCACCGCCTGCTCGGCGTTGCGGAAGCGGTGGCTCACGTCCGGGTTCGCCTTGTATCCCGGGCCGAACACGTGACGGCTCGAATGCACAGCTTCGAGTGTTGAAAGCAGCGTCTTCATTCCGTCCGACAGCGTCTCGTAGGCGAGGCTCATATTCGCGAACAACGTATCGCCGCCGGCCGGCGGCACCTCGAGCGCGTAGATCATGGAGCCCAGCGCGGGCACGTCGTCGTAGGAATGATCGGTGTGCCATTTGCTGCCGATGTTCCGCTTCTGGTCCGGTTCCTTGCGCACCTCGGCGACCTCGGGATGACCGTCGACAGGAGTGAAGAACCGGTTGACGTTGATCTTGCCGAAGCGGCGTGCGGCGGCGAGGTGCTGCTCGGGTGTGAGATTTTGATCGCGAACCACGATGACGCCGTGATCGAGGAACGCTCCGCGGATCTGATCGAATGTCTCGTCGTTGACGCCGGCTGCGAGATCGACGCCGAAGATCTCGGCTCCCAACGCCCCCGTGATCGGCCGGATCTCCATCTGCGTATTTCGCATCGTCACGTCTCCAGGTTGTCGGCCGCGAGGTCCGGGTGCGGATCTCCCGATCCCCGTCACTTGGCTCATCGCGCCTGGCCCCCGATACTTCACGAGTCACAGCACATACGCCGAACCCACCCAGAGGCAGCGTACCGTCATCGCGCCATGATGCCGCCGTACTTCGCGACGAACCGCCCCCATGCCGCATCCGCCGCTGCACCGGCATTGTCGATCAGCGCGCCCGCATCCGCTGTCCTCAGCTCGAAATCCTCGACGAGAATGTTGCCGTCGACCATCACGAGCTCCACGTCCTTCGAGTGCGCGTGGTACACGAGGTTCTGCACCGGATCGAGGGTCGGCGTGAGGCCGAACCGGCGGTAGTCGAGCATCTGGAGGTCGGCGCGCTTGCCGGGCTCGATGGAGCCGATCTCATCTCCCACGCCGAGTGCCTCCGCGCCGCCCATCGTCGCGAGCCGAAGGGCATCGGGGGATTGCATGACCGTCGGGTTGCCGGTCTTGATCCGCGCGACGTTCACGCACGCCCGCAGCACCTCGAAGTGGTCCGCGAACATGTTGTCGATGCCGAGCGAGACCGGGATGCCGCGGGACCGGTACTCGACGACCGGGGCGATGTGGCCGCGCACCGCGTTCATCAGTGGGCAGTGCGCGACGGTGGCCTTCGACGCGGCGAGCACGTCGATGTCCGAATCGTCCACGACGTAGCAGTGCGCGCACACCGTGTCGGGGGCGAGCAGCCCCGAGTCGCGCGCGTACTCGAACGAGCTCTGACCGCGGAGCCGTTGCATGACCTCGACCTCGTACTCGCCCCACCCGAGGTGGATGCTCGTGCGCAGGCCCATCCGGTCCGCGGCCTCGCGGCTCGCGCGCAGCAGCTCCGGCGAAGAGGAGATTGTCATGTTCGGCGTCATCATCACCTGAATGCGCCCGCCGGCCCTGCCGTGCCAGGACTGCGCGAAGTCGATGGCTTGGCGGAGCTGCGTCTCGCGCAACGTCGCGTCGTAGCGGTACTCGTCCTTCGCCATCGCATCGACGTCGACGTCGTAGGTCATGACGCCCATGAAGCTGCGCACGCCGAGCGATTCGACGAAGGGGGCGAAGACGTCGGCTTCCTCTTCCATCTCGAGCGTTGTGGTCACCCCGCTCTTCAGCAGCTCCGCGTAGGTGAGCGATCCGACCGCGAGGCGTTCCTCGCGGCTTGCGACCGTCGCCATCGGGAAGTACTG
>JAKZYK010000010.1:0-10796 GCA_047514485.1 Gammaproteobacteria bacterium | reverse complement strand
GTTGGCAAAGGCGGCGATCTCATCGGCAAGTTCGTCGCGGCGAGGACCCACCGGGCGATTGCCGGAGAACTCGATCTGCTTGAACTCCCAGGCGCTGTCCTCGCCCAACTGCAATTGGCGTTTGATGTCTTCGGTGCTGATAGTCATCGCACGATCCGTCGCCAAGCCCGCCAGCGTGTCGCGTACCTTGCTCGCCACCTCGTCGCGGGGCTCGATCCGCTTCTCTCTCGGATGTCGCCGATAGTCCTTACCTCAAGCGACTCGAGCACCGCCTCTCCCTCCTCGAAGCCCGCGGACGCCGGCATTGTATGCCAGAAGACTTCATCAGCCCGAGCACGAGGGGACGCGGTGCTTCAGCTTGTCGGTCACTGGTTGCGCTGCCTCGGAGGCCGCCGCAGGCTGGGATTGAACCTGAACGTTCAAATTCTGGCGGGACGATCGCGGTGGTGGCGGATTCGTACTGCAACGGGCGGACGGAAGTGCCGCAGATCGGAATAACCCGGCGCATGCCGGAAGACGGCACGGAGACGGGACACGGTCCGTAGCACCGGCGGCAGCCGCGACTCCGGCGGCGAGCGACGCCGGCGCGCTCACCCCCGGGCCATGCGCTGCTGAAGGTTCACCAGCATTCCGGCCGTCGCGCCCCAGATGTTGCGGCCCTCGTATTCGAATGCGTAGAAGTAGCGCCGCCGCCCGTTGCGCGTGCCGCTGTGAATCCGGCGCGATGCCTCGTCAAGAAAGAACGCCAATGGGACTTCAAACGCCTCGGCCACCTCGAACGCATCCAGCGCCAGGGCGAACCCCGGCCGGATGAATGCGACGACGGGGGTCACGCCGTATCCGGTGACCGTCTCGTATCCATCGAGCACGCCGGCGATCTCGATGTACTCGCGCCGGAGACCGATCTCTTCCGAAGTCTCGCGCAACGCGGCGTCGATCGGCCCGCGGTCGGTGTCGTCCAACCGTCCGCCGGGGAAGCAGACCTGCCCGGGGTGATCGTGCAGGTGATCGGCGCGGCGGGTCAGCAGGACGGTGTGTCCGCCCGGCCGCTCGACGAGCGGCACGAGCACCGCGGCGGGACGGCGAGTGCTGGTCCGGGGCAGCGACGGGTTGAGATTGTAGTCGCCGAGCTCGTCGCCTTTCGGCAGATCGTCCAGCGTGCGCACCGCTCGTACCACCCGCGTGCGGACGGGTGTCAGGGCGGTGGCGGAGGGCGTGGCCGCGGACACGGAGTGAGTGGTTGCGTCGTTCACTGCGGTATCTTAACGGCACCGTGGACTCGGGCAGGTATCCAACCGCATGCGTGACAACACCGAATGGGTACTATCCCGTTTCCCACCGCATCGGCCGGCCGACCATGACGAACCCGCTTCTGTTCACACCGATCACCATCCGGGGCGTGACCGTGCGCAACCGGCTGATGGTCTCGCCCATGTGCCAGTACGCGTCTGTCGATGGCGGTCCGACGGACTGGCACTTGGTCAACGTGGGCCGCTACGTCCTCGGTGGGGCGGGGATCGTGTTCGGCGAGGAGACCGCGGTCGAGGAACGCGGGCGCAAGGCGTATCAATGTGCCGGCCTCTACGACGACCGCCACATCGAGCCGTACCGGCGCATCAGCGGCTTCATCAAGGAGTGGGGCGCGGTGCCCGCGATCCAGATCGGTCATGCGGGACGCAGGGCGTCATGCCGCGGCGCCATGCAGGAATGGGCGCCGCTCACCGCCGAGGATGCGGAACGGGGAGAACCGCCGTGGCAGGGCGTCGCGCCGAGCCCGATCCCCGCCGGCCCGGGGGTCCATGCGCCAAAGGAGATGGACCGGAACGACATCCGCACGGTGATCGATGCATTCGGCCAGGCGGCGCAGCGCGCGGTCGAGGCCGGCTTCGAGATCCTGGAGATCCACGGCGCCCACGGCTATCTCATCCACCAGTTCCTCTCGCCCGTCACCAATCAGCGGCAGGACGCCTACGGCGGCGACCGCGCCGGACGCATGCGATTCGCCCTGGAGGTGGCGGAGACGGTGCGCGCGGCTTGGCCGGACGAGTATCCGCTGTTCTTCCGCGTCTCGTCGGTCGACGGCAAGGGCGGGCTCTGGGACATCGAGGACACCATCGAGCTCGCCCGGGCGCTGAAGGAGCGGGGCGTCGATGTGGTCGACTGTTCGTCGGGCGGCATCGCCGGCTCGTCCTCCATGTCGATAGTGCCGAGGGTTCCGGGTTATCACGTCGGGTATGCCGAACGGGTGCGACGCGAGGCCGGCGTCATGACCGTCGCCGTCGGTCTGCTCACCGAGCCGGACCAGGCCGAGGCGGTGCTCGCCGAAGGCCGAGCCGACCTGATCGCCATGGCGCGGGAGCTCATGTACCACGCCGATTGGCCCGTGCACACGGCCCGGGCGCTCGGCGTCGAGAACTATCTCGATTTGTTTCCGGCTCCCTTCGCGCACCGACTCGAGCGCCGTGAAGCTGTAGCCCGGCTCAACCGGGCGCTGGCCGAAGACCGACTCACCGAGCACGAGCTCGGTCTCGTCAATTCGAGCTGAGCGCGACGGTGAGTTCCGTCTCTCTCTGCAAATCGCTCACCTGCGGAAAGCTGTTCGTCGCGGCGATCCTGATCGTCCTGGGTGTCCTGGCGATGCCGTTGGGGGGAGCGGCAGCGGAGGGCCGTCTCGCGGCCGGTGATCCCGGCGCTGCCGGAGCCGAGCCTTCCCGTCGACTCGGCTACCGGCCGCAGCGCGGGATGTTCCTTGTCGCGGGGCCGCGGCTCCCGGACCCGAGGTTCGCCCACACCGTCGTGCTGCTCCTGAAGTACGACGAGACCGGTGCGCTGGGCCTCGTGATCAACCGGCCGACGCAGCTCTCGCTCCGTGACGCCCTGGTGACCCCGCCTCCGGGCTCCGCCGACCATCTCGTTTACTCGGGTGGTCCCGTCGAGCACCAGCGCCTGATTGCGCTGCTCCGTTCCCCGGACGCAGTCGGAGATGCGCAGCACCTCTTCGGCGACGTCTACGCGAGCGGAAGTTTCGACACCCTGCGCCAGACGCTCGAACGCGACGGACACGCGGCGGATGTGCGGACGTACGTCGGGTACGCGGGATGGTCGCCCGGCCAGCTCGATGCCGAACTCGCCCGCGGCGACTGGATCGTGACCCCGGCCGATGCCGAGAGCATCTTCGATGCGCCGCCCGACGAGGTGTGGGAAGGCCTCATGCGCCGCAATGCCGGGCGTTGGGTGCGTCTCCGACCCACCGACTCGGCGTGACGAGGGGGTGATGATGACGCTTTCCACGGCGATATCGCGGACCCGCGAATCGCCTCGGGCTGCGCACCCGGCGATGACCCCGCGCGAGCGCTACCGCGACGAGCCGGTCTGATGGCGATGACCTCGCGCGCGCGTTACCACGACGAGCCGGCCCATTGGCGATGATCCTGCGCGAGCGTTACAACGACGAGCCGGCCTGTTGGCGATGACCCCGTGCGAGCGTTACCACGACGAGCTGGCCCATTGGCGATGAGCCCGTGTGAGCGCTACCACGACGAGCCGGCCTGATGGCGATGACCCCGCGCGAGCGTTACCACGACGAGCTCGCCCGCGGAGTGCTTTTACCCGATCGAGCGCAGGCGGCTCTGGTCGAGGAGCTCGATCGGGTTTTTCAGTCACTCGCCGCGGTACAGGACACCGGGGTCATCGCCCGGCTTGCGCGACATTTCAGGCGCGGAAACTGCGAACCCCTGCGCGGCCTCTACGTGTGGGGCGGGGTCGGACGCGGCAAGACTCATCTCGTCGATTTGTTCATCGACACCGTTCGTCTCGACTCGAAGCTGCGAATGCATTTCCACCGCTTCATGCAACTCGTGCACCGGGAGCTGAACACGCTGGCCGAGCGCGAGGACCCGCTGCGCATCGTCGCGGATAGGCTCGCCGAGCGGGCGCGGGTGCTGTGCTTCGACGAGTTCTACGTCTCCGACATCACCGACGCGATGATCCTCAGCCGGCTCCTCGCCGCGCTGTTCGAGCGCGGCGTGACCTTGGTGGCCACGTCGAACATCGAGCCGTCGAAGCTTTACGCGGACGGACTGCAACGCGAACGGTTCCTGCCCGCGATCGCGCTCATCGAGCGCCATACGAAGGTGGTGCACCTCGACAGCGGCACCGACTACCGGCTGCGCGCGCTCGAGCGGGCTCGAACGTGGTACTCGCCGCTCGGCCCCGAGGCCGAGCGTGGCCTTGCGGAATGTTTCCGGGCACTGGCGCCGGAGCACATCGTCGACGGCGGAGCGCTGACCATTCTCGGCCGCACGGTGCCGGTGGTCCGTCACGCCGGCGGCGTCGCATGGTTCAATTTCGAGACCTTGTGCGAGGGGCCCCGCTCGGTTGCCGACTACATCGAGATCGCCCGCGATTTCCACTCCGTGGTGTTGAGCGGCGTCCCCGCTCTCGACGACGACCGACGTGATCCCCTGCGCCGTTTGATCCATCTCGTGGACGAACTCTACGACCGCAACGTCAACCTGATCGTGTCCGCCGCGACCTCGCCGGACGGGCTGTACCGCGGGCTCAAGCTCATCGAACCGTTCCAGCGCACGCGATCCCGTCTCGTCGAGATGCAATCGACGGCCTATCTCGGCCGCGGCCACATCCCGTGAAGATCGATCCCGGTCGTCAATCATCCGTTTGTATCGAAAAAGCGACAAGTGCATGACGACGCAGCGTTGTTTCCGAGAAACTTCATTCCGAGAAACTTCATTGACATGGGAGGAAATGTAGTGTTACTGGTGAGCTTGTTCTTGTAACTGCATGAAAATCGGTATCTCCATATGTTGCAAGGGCGTGATCCTGGCAACCGGAGCGGTAACGGAATGGCGCAGGCATCGATCTCGAAGGCACCACAATCCCGTGCCGGGACGGATTTCATCTCAGCCATCGCCCGCCTCCTTGGACATCGATTCGGCGACGGGCTGGTCTACTTCAGGGATGAGAGCGAGCAAAACCTGTTCACCGTCGCAGTGGAGCGGGGGTTGATCAGCCGGGAAGGGTATCTCACGCCGGAAGGCCATTCGTTCCTCGCCGCTCACGGCAACGACTGACCGGGCGCCGCCGAGCGCGGCGTGCCTCCATCCCCCGTTCTTTCACCGGATCGACAGGATCGCGGCATCCGCAGCGCGAGCGCGGGCCAGGGAGCGCAGTGGTCTATCCGTCCCCGGTGCTTCAGGACCATGCATGGTCCTGCCGGTACCCGATTCCGTGTGTTGCGCCCCGCAAGTCCCAACTTATACTGCTTCTTCCCGAACGATCACCATAACAACCGAACAGGGAGGATCCCGCCCATGGCCGAGTACACCACCGACGACATCCGCAACGTAGCCCTCGTAGGGCACGGCGGCGCCGGCAAGACCACCCTGGCCGAGGCGCTGCTCGTACACTCCGGCGTCATCGAGGCGCCCGGGAGCGTGACGAAGGGCACCGCGGTGTGCGACTTCGATTCCCAGGAGAAGGAGCATCAGCATTCGCTGTATACCGCGGTCGCGAGTTTCAATCACGGCTCCCGGCACGTGAACCTCGTGGATACCCCCGGCTATCCCGACTTCCTCGGTCGGGCGATACCGGTCCTCGCGGCGGTGGAGACCGCGGCGGTGGTCGTGGACGCGAGACAGGGGATTCAGATGGTCACCCGGCGGATGATGGAGGCCGCGGCGCAACGCGGGCTCGCGCGCATGGTGGTGGTGAACAAGATCGATGCGGAGGAGCTGAATCTGGAGGCGTTGCTCGAGAGCCTCGTCGATGCGTTCGGCACCGAATGCATACCCATCAACCTGCCCGCGGGCGGCGGCCAGAGCGTCGTGGACTGTTTCTTCGCGCCGGGAGACGGGCCGGTCGATTTCTCGTCGGTGGAGGAGGTCCACACCCGGATCGTCGATCAGGTCGTCGAGGTCGACGAGGAGCTGATGGAGCTCTACCTGGAGCAGGGAGAGGAGCTGGAGGCGGACAGGCTCCACGATGCGTTCGAGAGAGCGTTGCGCGAAGGCCATCTCATCCCGGTGTGCTTCACGTCGGCGGAGAACGGGGTGGGGATCGCGGAGCTCGCCGACGTGATCGAGAAGGTCATGCCGAGTCCGTTGGAGGCGAACCGCCCACCGTTTCGCGATGCCGAAGGCGAGCCGGCCGAGATTGCGCCCGACCCCGACGGCCCGGCCGTCGCCCACGTCTTCAAGGTCTCGATCGACGCCTTCGTGGGCAAGTTCGGGGTGTTCCGGATCCACCGGGGCACGGTGACGAAGGACTCCCAGCTCCATATCGGCGATGCGCGCAAGCCGGTGAAGGTCGGCCATCTGTTCGTGCTTCAGGGGAAGGACCACATCGAGGTCGATGCCGGGATCCCCGGCGACATCTGCGCCGTCGCGAAGATCGACGAGGTGGCGTACGACGCGATGATGCACGCGGCCCCGGACGACGAGGGCCTCGCTCTGGCGGATCTGGATCTGCCCGTGCCGATGCTGGGTCTCGCGATCTCGGCCAAGACCCGCGGCGACGAGCATAAGCTCGGAGACACGCTCTCGAAGCTTGCGGCCGAGGATCCGTGCCTCGCGATCGAGCACAACGCGATCTTCAACGAGACGGTCATCCGCGGCCTCGGCGACCTGCACCTTCGCATGGTCCTCGAGAAGATGAAGGATCGGTACAACGTCGAGGTCGAGACCCGGCCGCCGAAGATCGCGTACCGCGAGACGGTCCGAAGGCCGGCCGAAGGCCACCATCGCCACAAGAAGCAGACCGGCGGCGCGGGACAGTTCGGCGAGGTGTACCTGAAGATCGAGCCGCTGGAGCGCGGCACCGGTTTCGAGTTCGTGGACGCGGTCGTCGGCGGGGTGATCCCGCACCAGTTCATTCCCGCGGTGGAGAAGGGCGTGCGCCAGGTGCTGTCCACCGGCGCGGTGGCCGGATATCCGATCCACGACGTGCGGGTCACCGTCTACGACGGCAAGTACCACACAGTCGACTCCAAGGAGGTCGCGTTCGTCGCGGCCGGGAAGAAGGCATTCGTGGATGCGGTCAACAAGGCCGCTCCGATCGTCCTCGAGCCGATCGTGGACATTGAGGTCACCGTGCCCCAGGCGAACATGGGCGACGTCGCCGGCGCCCTCTCCTCGAAACGCGGCCGAATCAGCGGCACCGAGGCCATGAGGGCGGGGATGGTGATGGTCTCGGGACAGGCGCCGCTCAGTGAACTCGGCAGCTATCAGTCGGAGCTGAAGTCGGTGACCGGCGGCGCGGGCTCTTACACCATGGAGCTGAGCCACTACGACCCGGTGCCGGCCAGCATCCAGCACCACCTCATCGCGGAGTTCAGGCCGGCGGCGGACGAGGATTGACGGTCGTTGCGGGGTGCCCGCGCGGCAGGATCCGGGACCGCCACGGGAGCATCATCGCGCCGGATGGATGGAATCGGCGAGAAGAGGCTGGTGACGGCGAAGCGCGGCCTCGCAAGGGCCGGTCAGGAGTGAATTCGAGCCGGCCGGACGCGCCGGGCACAGGCTCGGCCCCGTCGCTGCCGTTCGATATCCGGGATGATGCCCGAGCGTTGGCCGCTCCCACGGGCCATCGGTCTCGGAATCCGAAACCCCCGCAATGACTGTTGGCGCGCCGGCATTCAAAGCGTCCCCGGGTAGGCGCCGCCGTCGATGAGAATGTTCTGTCCGGTGATGAACCCGGCCCGGGCGCTGCACAGATAGGCGCACAAGTCACCGGCCTCGGCCGGATCACCGAGGCGGCCCGCCGGTACCTTCGCGCGGCGCTCGGTATACGCGTCCTCGATGGAGATTGCGCGCATCTCGGCGAGCTCGGTCATGAACGTGTTCAGCCCTTCCGTCTCGAACGGCCCTGGGAGCAGGTTGTTGACGGTCACGCCACGATCGGCGACCTGACGCGCGACCCCGGCGACGAAGCCGGTCAATCCGGCCCGGGCGCCGTTCGAGAGTCCGAGCGGCGCGATCGGCGCCTTCACCGCCGACGATGTGATGTTGACGATGCGCCCGAATCCGCGCGTGCACATACCGTCGATGGTCGCGCGGATGAGCGCAATCGGCGCGAGCATGTTGGCGTCGAGCGCCTCGATCCAGGCGTCGCGGTCCCATTCGCGAAAATCGCCGGCGCCGGGTCCCTTCGCGTTGGTGACGAGGATGTCCGGCTCGGGGCAGGCGCCGACGAGCGCGCCGCGACCGGCATCGGTGGTCACATCCGCGACCACCCCGCGCACACGCCCGGGCGCCAGCACCTCGACCTTGCGGACCGCCGCATCGAGCGCGCGTCCATCGCGGCCATTCATCACCACCGCGGCGCCTTCGCGAGCAAGCGACGCCGCACACGCGAACCCGAGTCCGCGGCTCGATCCGCAAACGATTGCATGCCGGCCAGAAAGCCCGAGATCCATCGCGCCCCCGCTGAAATTCCCCAGGAGCATGCTAGCATCGACTGTCATATCACTCGTGTATCAGACGCTCCTGCCGACCATCCGATGCCGTCCCCGGAGTTTCGTCCGCTTCATCCGGCCATCGGCGCCGAGGTGATTGGCGTCGACCTGTCGAAGCCGGTCGACGACGACACGTTCGGCGCGATCCACGCCGAGTGGATCGAGCGTGGAATCCTGCTCTTTCGCGACCAGCAGGCACTGCGCCCGGAACGGCACATTGCGTTCAGCGAGGGCTTCGGCGAGCTGGAGATCTTCACCCTGCGCCAGTACACCCACCCGGACTTCGACAGGCTGTTCGTCATCTCGAATCTGAAGAACGACGAGGGCCAGGCGGTGGGGGCGCGGGTCGAGCGGATCTGGCACACCGATTCGCAGTTCCTGGAGTGCCCGAGCATGGGGTCGATGCTGCACGCGAAGGAGGTTCCGAGCGCCGGCGCCGACACCCTCTTCGCGAGCGGACGCGCCGTCTACGCTGCATTGCCCGAAGCAACGCGGGGACGCATCGACGGGCTTGTAGTCAACCACAGCCGGATCCGCGCCTATCCGATCACCTACCCGAACCGTCCTCCCCTCACCGACGAGGAGAAGGCGCGCACCCCCGACATCGAGCACCCGCTGGTGCGCACCCATCCCGAATCCGGCACCCGCGCGCTCTACGTCGGCCGCTCCACCGACCCGGAGATCATCGGGATGCCGCGCGAGGATAGCGATGCGCTCATCGACGAGCTGCTCGACTTCGCAACGAGCGAGCGCTTCGTCTATCGACACAAGTGGAGGGTCGGCGACGCAATCCTGTGGGACAACCGGTCGACGATGCATTGCGCGACCGACTACGACGAGGTCAACGAACGACGGCTGATGTACCGCACCACCATCGCGGGCGATCGGCCTTTCTGACAACTGGATACATACCGCCGAATCGGTGCAGGAGAAGACGATGGACAACGGTAAGGTCAACTGGCGCGGGTGCTTCCCCGCCGCGGTCACACCGTTCACGAAGGACGGTGCAATCGACGATGCGAAGTTCGCCCGGAACCTCGAGATCATGATCGACGAAGGCGCGGGCGGACTCGTCATCTGCGGGCACTCCGGCGAGCACTGGGCGCTCTCTCATGAGGAGAAGATCGGCGTGTTCAAGCACGCGGTCGAAGTCTCCGCGGGGCGTGTGCCGGTGATTGGATGCACGAGCGACATCGTCACCGCCAAGGTCATCGACGAGTCGAAAGCAGCGAAGGAAGTCGGCTGCGAAGGCGTCATGGTCACGCCGCCGTACTACGTAGGCCTGAAGCGCAACTCGGTCACCGAGCACTTCCGCGCACTATCCGGCGAGGCGCGGATCCCGATCATGCTCTACAACTACCCCGAGGGCGTCGGCGTCAACCTCGACGCGAATCACCTCGAAGAGCTGGTCGAGATCGACTACGTCTGCGCCATCAAGGAGAGCACCGCCGATATCATCCAGATCGCGGAGCAGATCGATGCAGTGGGCGATCGGATGCGCATCTTCGTCGGCCACTCCGCGAAAGTGGGCCTTGCCGCGGTGACGCTCGGCAGTCCCGGCTTCGTCGGCAGCGTCGAGCCGCAGGTGATGGGTCGCGAGGGCTTCGAACTGTTCCGTCTGTCCGACGAGCGCAAGATCGAGGAGGCGCGCAAGGTCCAGTTCCGCACCCTCAAGTGCAGCAACCGCATCGGCAGGATCGGGTCGTTTCCGGCCAATCTGAAGGCGGCGATGAACATGCTCGGCCGCCCCGGAGGATATTGCCGCGCACCGGTGATGGAGCTCACCAATGAAGAGCTGCAACGCCTCGAAGCGCTGCTCGACGAGCTCGGGTTGACTTCGGGCAGTGCGCAGCAGGATGCCGCGGATTGAGGAATGGCAGGTTGCCGGCGTCTGCGGCCCATCGCGCGGACAGCGCCTCCCGGGGTGCGACGGCAGGGGGTGGATACGGAGCGGCCGGTGAACGTGCGCGAGGCCGTGCTTCACTGCGCTTCCGTCTCGGGTAGCACTTCTCCCAGGGAGAGCGCGATGGCAGGGGCGGACAGGGAGCGGACGGTGAACGTGCGCGGGGTCGTGGTATACCGCGTCTCCGTACGAAGCTCATGGCCGGGTCTGCGCAGTCACCTTCCCAGCTTCGCCTCAATCTCTTCGGTGTAGCTGGCCAGCGCGGCCCCGTAGGCGTCGCGCCGCTCCCACAGCTCGATCTCCGCGATCCGCTCGGGTGTGAAGCGGGCAGGGTCGAACGTGTCGGGGATCGGCACTTCGGGCTCGCGCTCGAGAATGGTGTCGGCGAGCGCGCGCGCGATGCTCAGGCCCACGGTGTAACCG
>JAKZYK010000009.1:0-3660 GCA_047514485.1 Gammaproteobacteria bacterium | reverse complement strand
CTTGTCGAGGATGTCGGCGAGAAATCCGTCCGGGCCGTTCGCGACGAGCCGGCGCTGCGCCTCCCGGTACTGGGCCGAGCCGATACCTTCGGAACAGTCCGAGGCGATGATGAGATTGGCACCGGGCGCGAGGATGTCGATGGGCGTCACCATGCCCTTCACGGTCTGGTAGTAGGTCCTGTCGAGGGGATAGCCCGCGGCGGAGGTGACGACGGTCCTGAATCTGCGGTCGACCGGAACCTCGCAGGAGTCGCGCACGAAACGGACCGCGTCGAGATGGCTTTCGATGATCTCGCCGAAGTTCACGAAGCACAGCCGGCGCTGCTCGTCGATGACGGTGTTGACGGCGTAGATGTCGCCGAGCATGCGCATGATTTCGAGCTGCTCCTCGTGCAGCGGATTGCCGTCGAGGTTGCACTGGATCGCGGCCGGATTCTCCATGAATCGCGCGTTGTGGAACGTGCGGATGGTGTCTTCATACGCCACTCCGGGGGCCACCACCTTGCGGCCTCCGGACCAGCCGGCCATGAAATGCGGCTCCACGAGCCCGGTCGCGATCCGGAGCTCGGCGTCGACGAACCGCCGGTCGAGCTTCACCGGCGTGCCACGGGTCGCGGTGACGCCGAGGTCGACGTGGGCTTCGGCGTCGCGCGCGAAATGGTTCTCGACCTTGACCGTGTCGAGTACCCACCGATCGCCGATCAGCTCCGCGAGCTCCTCGCCCTCATTGGGCCGGTGCAGCCCGGTCGCCACCAGCACGGTGATGTTCCGCGCGGGGATGCCGCTGTCGATGAGGGTGCGGATCATCGGCCCCAGAAACACGTGATTCGGTACCGGGCGGGTGATGTCGCACACGAGAACGCATGCGGAACGCTTGCCTCGGGCAAGGCTTGCAAGGGGAGGCGCTCCGGTCGGTTCGGCGAACACCCGCTCAACCGCGCGCGCGGTGTCGTCAATGGTCGGCAGGGGGTTCTTGCGCAGCACCGTCGGTTCGCATCCGTCGGGGATGCGTACCGGAAGCCGCCCTCGGCCGTATTCGAGCTCCACGATCATCGCTGCCTCCCCGAGCCCACATATCTCGCCGATTCGCACGGCGCGCGCAGACTCGTGTTCGCCTTGCCGCTGCCGCCATCTCCGCGCCTTCGCTTCACGCGCCCGGCCGGAAATGCCGGTCGGTTCGATGAGGAGCCGCGCATCGCGCCGCGATGTGCGCCGAGTGTGCGGTGCGCACACTCGACTTACAATATCACCCATGCACATCCAGCTTGATCCCGTCGGCGGAATCGCCGGCGACATGTTCGCGGCGGCGGTGCTCGACGCCTGGCCGGAGCTCGAGCCGCTGCTCGCCGCGGCCCTTGAACGTGCCGGACTCGACGCGATCGCCACGGTCGAGCGTATCGATCACGCCGATCACGCACTGACCGGATCGCGGTTCGCGGTGCACGAGGCGGGCCGCCGGGACCGCGGGCTTCACGTGCATGATCACAATGACCATGATCACGGTGACGACCACGGATCCACCCGCGAGCATCACCTCTACCGCGACATCCGCACCCTCCTCGGCGAGTCCGATCTCGACCCTGAGGTGCGGACCCGGGCCCTCGACATCTTCGCGCGGCTCGCGGCGGCGGAATCGGCGGTGCATGGAGTGCCCGTCGAGGCGGTGAGCTTCCACGAGGTCGGCGCGTACGATTCGATCGCGGACATCGTGTGTGCGGCCTGGCTGATCGAGCGTCTCGACGCCGAGTGGTCGTGCGCACCGCTCCCGATCGGGCGGGGCCGCGTCGGTACCGCGCACGGGCGGATTCCAGTGCCCGCACCGGCGACGGTGGAGCTGCTGCGCGGGATGGTCGTCGATCAGGATACGCACCACGGGGAGCGCATCACCCCGACCGGCGCGGCGATCGTGGCCCACCTCGCGCCGAGCTTCGAGCCGTTGCCCGGCCCGATGCGTCTCGACCGGTGCGGGACCGGGTTCGGCACCAGCCGTCTTCCCGGCACGAGCAACATCCTGCGGCTGCTCGCTTTCGAACCGATCGACAAGCTCGATTCAACCGCGCACCGGGAGCGCATCGCGGTATGCGAGTACGAGATCGACGACCAGACCGGCGAGGATCTCGCCCTTGCCCTCGACCGGCTTCGGGATCTTGATGGCGTGCTGGACGTATCGAGCCACGCGATGAACGGCAAGAAAGGGCGCCTCACTGTTCATGTCCGTCTCCTCGCCCGTGTCGCGGCGGTGGAGTCGGTGATCGAATCATGCTTTCGCGAAACGACCACCCTGGGTGTACGGTGGCACGAGGTGAGCCGGGCTGCGCTTGCCCGAGAATCGGTGACGGTGATGGTGGACGGCCGTCCGGTCCGGGTGAAATCGGCGTGCCGTCCCGCCGACATCCGAACCTCGAAGGCGGAGATCGACGACTTGGCGCTGGTGGCCGGCGGTCACGCGGATCGAGAGAGACTGCGTGCCTCAGCCGAGCGTGCGGGTGGCGGAGGCGACGTTTGAACAGGGGTGGGGCAGGGGTGGGGCAGCGCTGATGCTCGGCTCTGGTGCGGGGTCTCGGATCTCGGCGTTTGACCCGATGAGCGAGGCGATCGGCCGTCGTGTACGGAGGAGAACGGATGGATAGCTCCGGTGGGGAGTCCCGAACCGCCGCGCTCGAACGCGTGATCGAGACGATCGGCCGCGTCGCGGTGGCAGTGAGCGGCGGCGTCGACAGCATGACCCTCGCGGTCGTCGCACACCGGGTGCTCGGCGCCTCGGCGACGATGGTCCACGCGGTCTCCCCCGCCGTCCCCGCGGATGCGACCGAGCGCGTCGAGCGGTACGCGCGGCGTGAAGGATGGCGGCTCGTGCGGATCGACGCGGGGGAGCTTCTCGATGCGCGCTACGTCGCCAATCCGGTCAATCGCTGCTACTTCTGCAAGACGAATCTCTACGCGACGATTGCTCCGCTCGCCGGCGCCGGCGTGACGATCGTCTCCGGCACCAACACCGACGATCTCGGGGACTTCCGGCCGGGGCTCGCGGCCGCCGCCGAGCACTCGGTCCGCCACCCCTACGTCGAGTGCGGCATCGGCAAGCCCGCGATCCGGGCGATCGCAACTCGGCTCGGCCTCGACGACCTTGCCGAGCTCCCGGCCGCTCCGTGCCTGTCGAGCCGGGTCGAAACCGGCATCGCGATCGATCCCGAGGTGTTGAAGGCCATCGACGCGTGCGAGCGGCTCGTGCGGGACGTGACGGGGGCAGCCACGGTGCGATGCCGTGTGCGTCGCGATGCGGTCGTGGTCGAGCTCGACGACACTGCCCTCGCCGATCTCGAAGCGCCGCGCCGCGCCGCGCTCGCCGGCGAGGTGGACGAGCGCATGACCGCGGCTGGGGTGTCGCGCGTGCTCCGGTTCGAGCCCTACCGCATGGGCAGCGCGTTCCTGAGACCTCCCGATCGTGTCTGAACGAGGAATGACGCTGGACGGTGTCGATGCGCTTTGCATCGAGCACCGGCCCGGTGTGCAACCCGGTCATGGCAGCGTGTTCCTGAGACCTTCCGGTCATGTCTGAACGGGAGGTGGTGCCGGACGATGCGCGTCACGGGAGGATCGGCTTCGACGAGTCGATCTATTGCGCGGGGAAGTCTCCTTGCCAGCTCGACGCGATCCTCG
>JAKZYK010000008.1:0-2509 GCA_047514485.1 Gammaproteobacteria bacterium | reverse complement strand
TCCCCAGACCAATGTCATCGACGTCCACGTGAGCCGTCTGCGGCGCAAGGTCGACCGGGATTTCGGCCCGCCGCTCATCCACACCGTGCGCGGCGCGGGCTACGTGATTCGCGCGCCATGACCGCCGGCCCGCGCGACCTTCTCCGCCCGTGACCTCGATTACCCGCAGCATCGCGTGGCGCATCGCCATCGGGTACGCGGTGCTGTTCGGTCTGTCGGGACTTGCGCTGCTCGCCTTCATCTACGTCTCTACCGCGGGCTACGTGGCTCGGCAGATGGAGGCGGTGATCGAGGCCGAGGTGCAGGGACTCGCCGAGCGCTACCGGGTCGGGGGGGTGCGAGGCGTGCGCGCCCTCGTCCGCAACCGGATTGCGCGCAACCCGGCAAGCTCGTCGATCTACCTGCTTGCCGACCCGAGTTTCCGGGTGCTCGCGGGCAATCTGAGCAGCTGGCCCCAGGCCGCCCGAGGCCCGGACCCGTGGGTCGAGTTCGAGCTGTACACCACTGACGATGCCGACCGCCGCGAGGTCCACCACGCGAGAGCCCGGCATTTCGAGCTCCGGCACGGGTTCCACCTGCTGGTCGGACGCAACCTGCGAGATTTCGAAGCGATGCGTTCGGCCATCGTCCGCAACGTGGCCTGGGGCATCGTCGTCGCCGGAGTCCTCGCAATCGCGATCGCGTGGTGGCTGCGCCGGAGCGTGACGACGCGCATCGAGTCCATCAACCGGACTTCGCGCCGCATCATGGAAGGCGAGCTGTCCGAGCGCATCGAGAGCCGCGGAAGCGGCGACGAGTTCGATGAGCTGGTCGCGAACCTGAACGCGATGCTCGAGCGCATCGAGACCCTCATGGACGACGTGCGCAGGGTCTCGGACAACGTCGCCCACGATCTGCGCACCCCGCTCGGCCGACTGCGCACCCGTCTCGAGCAGCTTCGTGACGCGGGCGGCGACGACGCGACGGCGGCGCTCGCGCAAGCCGCGCTGAGCGAAGCCGACCAGATGCTCGCGACCTTCAACGCGCTGCTCCGCATCGCCCGCATCGAGACCAGGCAGCGCAGGCATGCCTTCGAGCGGCTGGACCTTACGACCATCGGGGACGACGTGGCGGACCTCTACGCCCCGGTTGCGGAATCGCGCGGCATCACGTTCCGCCACTCCGGCATCGCCGCGCCGGTCGACGGAGACGCCGACCTGCTCTTCCAGTCGCTCGCGAACCTGCTCGACAACGCCATGAAGTACACGCCGGACGGCGGGACGGTGACGCTGCACGTCACCTCGGACGACGACTCCGTGTCCGTGGTCGTGGCGGACAGCGGGCCCGGCGTGCCGCCCGAGGAACGCGAAGCGGTGCTGCGGCGGTTCTATCGACTCGAACCGGCGCGCAACACCCCCGGAAGCGGACTGGGCCTGAGCCTCGTCGCCGCCGTCGCCCAGCTCCACGAGGCGGTACTGACGCTGGAGGACAACGCGCCGGGGCTTGTGGTGCGGTTGCGGTTCAGGCGGGCGAGGTAGCTCTCGCAGGCGATGCCGGCTGCCCCGCCGGTACGTTTACTTCGGGAAATCTCCGAATTGCCATCGAGACAAGGCACGTCCTGCGTCGAGAACGGCTACATGGTGTCGAGGTCGGCTGCATCCCCCTTGACTTCGGCTACGTCCTCTTCAACCGCGTTCACGTCCTTTCGAATGCCGACCATGTCGCCCCGGAAGCCGGATATGTCCCTGCGAATCTCGATCAGCTCAACCCTGACGTCGTCGATTCCCTCGTACAACACTCCCATGGAACCCAGCATCGCAACGAGAGCGACTCCGACTCCCCACTTCAGGATCCGGACTTCGCCGGAGCGTTTCCCGAGCTCGTACGCCTTGTCGAGGTCGTGGCTGACCAGGGTGATGGGTTCCCGGACCACCTTCGCTTGCGCCATCGGGGCACTGCTCCGTCAGCCAGGTTTCCGGAGATTGTACGCCCGGCCCCTCATCACGCAATTTTCCCTGCGGCGCTTTCCTTGTAGGCCTGGTTCCCGTTCGTGCGGCGGCGCGCTCCGGTCCACCCCAATCGTGCGGCGGGCGGAGCGAACGCCCCGCCCGCCGCGCGATGCTCGATCAACGGGTGCTCAGCCGCGATCGAGGTCAATCGCGACGTAGCGCCGGTGGTCGCCGCGTTCGACGAGCAGCAGCACCGGCTTGTCTTCGGAAGCCGCCGACTGGACTGCGCCGGCGACCTCGTCGGGATGGTTCACCGTCTTGCTCCCCGCCTGCACGATGACGTCCCCGGGCCGGAGCCCATTGCGCGCGGCCAGGCTGCCGGGGGCGACCTTGGCAATCTTGACCCCCGCCTTGCCCGACTCGCCGCGCGGCGCGAGCATCACGCCGAGCTTCACGCTGTCGTCGTCCGGCATCGAGACCGCGGCGAGTGCGCCGTGCGCCTGCGTGCCGATCGTTGCCGTGAGGGTCTCGCGGCGGCCGTCGCGCCAGACCTCGAGCTCGACCTCGGCCCCCGAGTCGAG
>JAKZYK010000007.1:0-2994 GCA_047514485.1 Gammaproteobacteria bacterium | reverse complement strand
CCTCGCGGGCAAGGCGCTCAAGAATCGGGTGCGGCCGGAGCTTCAGTACTGACCATCGCCGACCGCGGCCGGTGATGAACGGCGCTCGCCGGCGTTGCGCGCGTTCGTTCAGATCAGATCACGCAACGCGCCAATCAGCGCATCGGTGTGCTCCGGACGGCCCACCGATATCCGGATGCAGCCCTCGAGCCCGCGCTTGTCGTAGTGCCGGACCAGGATTCCGCCTCTTTCGAGCCCGAGCTTGAGATCGCGGGCGTTCCGCCCGAGGATCCGGCACAGGATGAAGTTCGCCTGCGAGCCGGGCACCGTCTCGAGCCCGGGGAGCGTATCGAGCAGCGCATACAGACGTACCCGCTCCGCCTTGAGCTTCTCGACCACCGCTTCGATCTGGTCGGCATTGCGCAGGCTCGCGATGCCCGCGACACTCGCGGCGACGTTGACGTTGTAGGGCTGCTTGAACTTCAGGAGCTCGTGCACGAGCCATTGCGGGAAAACCCCGTAGCCGAGCCTGAGCCCGGCGATCCCTGCCGCCTTGCTGAACGTGCGCAGCACCACGAGGTTGTCGCGATCGAGAACCCGGCCGGCGCGGCTCGCGTGGTCGGCGAACTCGACGTACGCCTCGTCGAGCACTACCACCACCGGCAGGGCGAGCAACCGCTCGAACGCATGGTCGTCGAGCCAGTTGCCGGACGGGTTGTTGGGGGAGGTGAGGAACAGGAGCTTCGGGCGATGGGCCTCGACCGCGGCCGCGATCCCGTCGACATTCACGGAGAAGTCCTCGCTTCGGTCGACATCGACGACCTTCGCGCCCGCGAGCTTGGCGTCGAAGCTGTACATCCCGAACGTCGGAGGCGCGTTGATCACCGTATCGCTGGGCGCGAGGAAGAGCCGGCAGAGGTAGTCGAGCAACTCGTCGGCCCCTTGTCCCGGAAGAATGTGGGCCGCCGGTACGTCGATGAACGCGCTCAGCGCGTCGCACAGGATGGATTGCCGGGGGTCGGGATAGACATGGAAGTGCGGGTAGCGTGCAAGCGCCTCGGTCACCGCCGGAAGCGGTCCGTACGGGTTCTCGTTCGCGTCGAGCTTGACGATGCGTTCGGCAGGGATTCCGAGCCGGGCGCTCAGCACCTCGAACGGCTCGATCGGCGCGTACTCCTCCAGATCCGCGAGGTGCGGGTTGAGCAGCGCGCGGAGGTCGGACGAGTTCATCGGTTGCGGGGAGGTGAGGTGGATTCCATGGTCTCGGCAAAGTGCACGGATCAATGCCGAGCGAAGGCCACGTTCAGCGCATCGTCATGGCGGCGTGAGGACGGCGATTCGATCCGAGAACACAGCAAAAACCAGACAACTGGTGTCGCAAAGGTAGCGGCTCAATCAGACAGCCTCACCGTCGGATTCCGTGTTTCGTAGCGCGGCAATGGTGTCCTCGACCTCCGACTCCGCCAATGCCGGCAGATTCCGATTCGGTACGGCAACCACCAGATGACCGCGGCGTTCGAGTGATACCGTCAGCGGTGCAGGCTCCATCTCGACGCGTCCGGAAACCAGCCGGAAGCTGATCTCGGTGCCGGGCTCGAGACGCGCCGCCGCGCGAATGGCCTTGGGGACCACGATCCGCCCGGCCTTGTCGATGGTCGAGTTCATGGCACGAATCATACCATCGCAATGACCATCGCCATTGGTACTCGCCGACACACGCGTTCGGGACGGGCGGAGGGGACACGCTGGATCTCGGAGGCGGTCGGAATGCCAATGCCGTTCGGCCATTCGGGGTTCGCGGGCTCGGTGCTCTCGTGATAGGTTCGCGAGCATGGGGAGCGGTCGCGACGACGGCCGACGCAACACACAGATTCCACGGAGGATCGCGATGATTACCAAGTTCTCGTCACTCTACGCGGGCCATGTCGATCTGGGCGACATGGGCCAGGATGCGACTCCGGCGAACGAGCGTCGCTACTCGAACGAGCACCTGATGACGGTGTTCTCGAAGACCGAGGCCGTTGCAAAGTCGATGGACCGGCTGGGCTTCGACACGTTATGGCTCGCCGAGCACCACTTCCAGCACGAAGGCTACGAGTGCATCCCCAACATCCTCATGCTGGGGGTGCATCTCGCGCACGTGACGGAACGCCTTCGGATCGGCTGCGGCTTCAACATCTGTCCGATGTGGCACCCGCTACGCCTCGCCGAGGACTACGCCACCGCGGACATCCTCACCGACGGACGCGTGATCTTCGGGGTCGGGCGCGGCTATCACACCCGGGAGGTGGAGACCCTCGGCGGCGTGATGATGGATCAGGCGCTCAACCGGGAGATGTTCGAGGAGCAGGTCGACCTCATCTTCAAGGCGTTCAACGAGGAGAGCTTCTCCCACCACGGCAAGCACTACACCATCCCCCCGAAGCTCCCCTACCGCGGCTACGAGCTCGAGGAGCTCAGCCTGGTGCCGCGGCCGAAGCACCTTCCGGTGGAGTGCTGGCAGCCCATCGTCAGCGCGAATCCGCGCGGGCTCGACTTCATGGTCAAGCACGGCATCAGGGGCATCGTCGGCGGCGGTTCGGCGCTTCTCGGCGAAGGGCCGGTGGCCGGCTATCGGGACGCGCTCGCCCGCGCCGGCATCGAGGCGGAGCTTGGCGAGGGGATCTGCGTGGGCGTCAACTTCTACCTCGCCGACAGCCAGGAGCAGGCGGTGCGCGAGGCGACTCCCTATTACGAGGAGCACGCGAAGATGTTCGCGCCGCTCGGGTTCTTCCGCGGGCTCACCGACGAGCAGACCGCCGCGGTCGCCCGGCGCGGCGGCTGGGCTGACGCCGACTTCCCGACCATCGACCGGCAGATGCAGTCCCGCTCGTGGTTCTGCGGCACCGGCGAGGAGATGGTCACCTATCTCCAGGAGCTTCAGGACCAGTTCCCGGGACTGGAGACCGTCAACGTGCAGTCGAGCATGGGCACGCCGGAGTCGGTGATGCTGGAGCAGCTGGAGCGATTTGCGGC
>JAKZYK010000006.1:0-10238 GCA_047514485.1 Gammaproteobacteria bacterium | reverse complement strand
GGTCAAAACCCTCTCGCCCTTCCGGGCGGTGCTTGGTGCCCGTCTGTGGATGCGCTGGCGCGAGCTTGAGCTTGAGCCTGACCTTGACCGCGCCCAGATCGAGATCGCTGTGGAAACATCTCGTGACGAAGGGTTTTGCGTTGCGCGTGTCCTCGCGCGTGCGTCGCTGCCTGATCGACGGCGGGGCTGGGCCTTGTACCGGTTTGCGGGAGCGCAGGGGCTGGTCGATCTGATGCTCGCCGGCTCCGACGCGCCCGCCGGATTGCGCCAGGAGGTCCTGCACCTGCTCGTGTGTGTCGATCTGTCCCGGTGCTCGGAGGACTTCGGGTTGTCCCCCGATCCGTTTCCGCAGCGTTACGTCTAGTCACCTCCCCTTCTGACCGTCTCTCCGAGGGTGCGTCCGCGTTGCGTGGAGCGGTTTGCGCTGGTCTCGTCTTTGCTGCTCTGGTGGCGGTTTGGTGGCAGTAGTGTTTCTTCCTCAACCCCGAAAATCACGTAACTTATTGATTCTATGGTGCCGGTGAGTGGACTCGAACCACCGACCTACTGATTACGAATCAGTTGCTCTGCCAACTGAGCTACACCGGCACGGGCGAGGGCGCGGAGTATACAGAATCTTCAGTGGGCGGACCGCGCGCCGGCATCAGTCCGGCTCAGCGTGACCGGCGGACCCTGATGACAATCTCGACGCCTTCCACCAACGTTTCGGGCGGGAGGACCGGCAGCGCGCTTACCTTGATCGCGCCAGGCTCGATGTCGGTCAGAGCACCGGTGTCGATATCGTAGATGTGATTGTGATTCGTGGTATTGGAGTCGTAGAGCACCTTGTCGGAATCGACGACGAGCTCGCGCACGAGTCCCTTGCGGGCTAGGAGTCCGAGGGTGTTGTAGACCGTCGCCTTCGACACCGGTGTGCCGTGCCCGGCGAGCATGTGCTGGAGCTCCTCCGCGCACACGTGCTGCGGGCGTACGAGCAGGACCGCGGCGATGTCGATCCGCTGGGCGGTCGGGGTAATCCCGTATTCGCTGAGAAGATCAGCCGCGTCGTCGCGGCTCATCCTCGTCTCGGCCGCCTTGCCCACCACCGCCGGTCTCCGTGCCGCCTCAAGAGGCGATCGCATCCTCGTCTCGGCCGTCCTGCTCACCACCGCCGGCCCCATGGCGCCTCAAGATGCGATCGCCCCCGAGTATAGGCTGCGTCATCCGCAACCGCTATTTCCTCTCAACCCCTTCGGGAGCGAGAACGCAACATTTTCGCGCACCCCCGCCGCTTCTTCGATCCGGCACCCGCCCCATTCGGCGAGGCGGGCGAGTATGCTTTGAACCAGCGCCTCCGGTGCGGACGCGCCGGCTGTCACCCCTACCGTACAGGCACCTTCGAACCATTGCGGATCGAGGTCATCGGCGCAGTCGACGAGATACGCCGGCACCGAGAGCTTGCCCGCGACCTCGCGCAGACGGTTCGAATTCGAGCTGTTCGACGAGCCGACGACCAGGAAGACATCGCACTTCGGGGCGAGGCGCCTGACGGCATCCTGTCGGTTCTGAGTGGCGTAACAGATATCTTTCTTCTTCGGCCCGGTGATTCCGGGAAAGCGGTCCCGAAGCGCGTCGATTACCTCGGCGGCGTCATCCGTGGACAACGTCGTCTGCGTCACGTACGCAAGCCGCTCGGGCGCCTTGACCTCCAGAGCCCGCACATCCGCCACCGATTCCACGAGATGGATGCTTCCCGGTCCGTCGCTCTCGAATTGACCGAGGGTGCCTTCGATCTCGGGATGACCCGCCTGACCGATGACGATGCATTCCCGGCCCTCGCGCTGGTAACGGGATACCTCCACATGAACCTTGGTCACCAGCGGACACGTCGCGTCGAACACCTGAAGCCCGCGGCGCTCGGCCTCTGCGCGGACCTCTTTCGAAACGCCGTGGGCGCTGAAGATGACGATGGCGTCGTTCGGGACTTCGTCGAGTTCATCGACGAAGACCACGCCCTTTTCCTTCAACTCGCCGACAACGGTCTTGTTGTGGACGACCTCATGCCGGACATAGATCGGGGAGGCGAAACTCTCGAGGGCTCGTTCCACGATGTCGATGGCGCGGCTCACTCCGGCGCAGAACCCGCGCGGGTTGGCAAGGACAATGTTCATGGGTATCGGCTGCTCCGGCGGACGCGATGTTGGGCTCATGTCCATTGCGGATTCGGAACCTGGCACGGTCGTGGCAGGGACCGCAGACTCGGTCCCCGGCCTCGCATTATTTGAAGCGGTCATCCTGCTTCGCGCCGAAAACTACCCAGGACGAGCAGAGCCGCGCCGATGCAGATGGCGGAGTCGGCGATATTGAAGGCCGGCCAGTGCCAGTCGTTCACGTGGAAGTCGATGAAGTCCACTACCGCACCCGTGCGGACGCGGTCGATGACGTTGCCGACCGCTCCGCCGAGAACCAGCGAGAGTGCGAGCGGGATCCAGCGAGCGGCACGCGGCAAATCACGCAGCCAGTGGATGATGAACGCGCAGACCATGAGGGCAAGCCCGATGAACAGCCAGCGCTGCCACCCACCTGCCGTGCTCAGGATACTGAATGCTGCGCCCGTGTTGTACGCGAGCACGAGATCGAGCACCGAAATCAGCTCCACGGACGACGACGGATCGAGCAGCTTCACGGCCGCGAGCTTCGTCGCCTGATCCACGGTGATGACGGCAAGCGAGCACCACAGCCATCCGAGCGCCCCACCCCGCCCTCCCCGGCCCGCGTCGGAATCCCGTGCGGCGGACGGGTCTCGCACCGAATCGGTCATGCCGCTCGTCCGAGGATCTCGCGTGCACGAGCGCTGTCACGGCCAATCTGGATCTTGAGCACGTCGAACGAGTCGAACTTGCGTTCGTCGCGTATTTTTGCAACGAAGCTCACATCGACGCATCGGCCGTAGGCGTCGCCGCTCCAGTCGAATACGTGTACCTCGAGCACCACACCGCGCCCATCGACGGTCGGGCGCGTGCCGAGGTTCACTACCGCATCGAGCTCTCGGTCCTCAATCCCTGCCACCTTGGCCGCATAGACGCCGCGCAACGCCGGGCGGCGACGGCGAAACGCGATGTTCAGGGTCGGGAACCCGATGGTGCGGCCGCGCCGATCACCGCGTATAACCCTACCGCTTACAGTGTAGGGCCGGCCGAGCAGCTCGCGAGCGATTCCGAGCTCATCGTTCGCGAGCGCGTCCCGTATCCAGGAACTGCTGACTCGCCCGCCACGCACGCAACAGGTCTCGCGCCTGACGACGTCGAAGCCATGCTGCTCGCCGAGCGAGACCAGGAGATCGAAGTTGCCGCCGCCTCGATACCCGAACCGGAAATCACCCCCCGCGACCACCACCTGAACGCCGAGACCGGCGACGAGAAACGACTCGACGAACTCGACGGGAGACATCGCGCACAGACGGGCATCGAAACGCAGCAGCGCGACTCGATCGAGCGGCATCGCGCGGAGCGCGCTCAGCTTCTCCCGCAGCCGCGTGAGGCGCGGGGGCGCGTTCTCTCCCGCGAAGAACTCCTGCGGCTGCGGCTCGAATGTGACGAGGGTGGTGGGAACGGAGCGTTCGCGGCCGAGCGCCGCAAGCTGCCCGATCAGCGCCCGATGGCCAAGGTGCACTCCATCGAAGTTTCCGATCGTGGCCACGCAGCCATGGTGTGCAGGCTTGACGTTGTGCCAGCCGCGAATCACTTCCAACCCGATTCTCCTCGCTGTACCCCAATCCGGTGTAGCCGGAACCGAATTGCCCGGGTTCCCGCCCTGGTTCTCACGGCGTCGGGAATCCACAAGTCACGAACAATTCTTCGTCACTCAACACAAGACTCCGTGGATATGGGGCCAAACGCACGGATGATACTTGCTGCGCACCTCCGGTGCTCATTCCCGGCGTGCGGCAGGGGCGGCGAGGTCGCGCAACCGCAGCCCCAGGCCCAGCATGACCACGGCGTAAAGGGCCATTCCCATCCCGATGGAGGCGCAGAGCCGCAGGGCGCGGGCCGTTGCCTCGGCTTCGAGCCAGGTAGCGGGCTCACCCCGCGCTGCCCACAAGCCTGCGCCCAGAATCAGGTTGCCGGCGACGACCCGCGCGATGAACCCTCCCCACCCCGGACGAGGGCGAAACACTCCACGCACGATGAGTCCGCGCAGCAGCAGCCCGGCATTGAGAAATGCGGACAGGGTGGTTGCGAGCGCGAGTCCCGCATGGGCGAGTGGGACCACGAGGACAAGGTTGAGGACGATGTTCGAGAGCATCGCCACCACGCCGACCTTGACCGGGGTGCGCGTGTCCTGGCGCGAGAAGTACCCGGTCGCGAGCACCTTGACCGCGACGAACGCAATGAGACCGAAGGCGAACGCGAGAAGACTCCGCGACGCCATATCCACATCGTGTACGGAGAACTCACCGTACTGAAACAGGGTGGTGAGAATTGGCGCGGCGAGCACGCCAAGCCCGACCGCCGCGGGTGTCGCAATCAGCACCACGAGCCGAAGCGCCCAATCGAGGGTGTCCGAGAACGACGCGCGCGATGCGTCCGCGTGCTGGCGCGACAGATGCGGCAGGATGACGGTGGCCAGCGCGATCCCGAACACGCCGAGGGGAAATTCGACCATCCGATCCGAAAAATACAGCCACGATACGCTCCCGGTGACGAGAAACGACGCGATCATGGTGTCGACGAGCAGGTTGATCTGGGAGACCGAGACCCCGAACACGGCCGGGACGATCAGCGAGATCACACGGGCGACGCCTTCGTGGGCGCGGCGCAGGCGCGGCCGCACGAGCAGCCCCAACGCGGCGAGAAATGGGAACTGGAACGCGAGCTGGACGAGGCCGGCCGCGAGCACGCCCCACGCGAGCGCGACGACCGGGACGTCGAGCACCGGGGCAAGCCACAGCGCGGCGCCGATGAGGCAGACGTTGAGCAGCACCGGGGTGAAGGCAGGGACCGCGAACCGGCCGTAGGTGTTGAGAATGCCCCCCGCGAAGGCGACGAGCGAAATGAAGAACACGTACGGGAACGTAATCCGCACCATCTCGACGGCAAGCGCGTACTTCTCGGGGTCGGACAGGAACCCGGGAGCGAAAAGTGCGATGAGGGCAGGCGCCGCGACGATGCCGGTGACGGTGACGACAGCGAGCGCGCCGATCAGCGCCCCCGATACGTGCGAAGCCAGGTCGCGCACCTCTCCGATCTCGCGCTGTGCTCGATATTCGCTCAGGACCGGGACGAACGCCTGGGCAAAGGCGCCTTCTGCGAACAGCCGGCGCAGAAAGTTCGGGATGCGGAACGCGACGAAGAAGGCATCGGCACCGGCGCTCGCGCCGAACATCTGGGCGATGACGACATCGCGCACGAATCCGAATACGCGCGAAGCCGTCGTGCTCGCGCCGACCACCCCCGCCGATTTGAGGAGCGACCGGCTCACCGGACCGAATACAAGCCGGAAAGATTCCGGATGCGCCGGAAAGGCATGTGGGGCATGGAAGGCGTCAGTGTCAGCGTATTGTCAGGCATTCGCGCGATCGGCATAATTGCGCGCCCTTCCATCCGGGGTCCGGATCAGGAGAATCGAAGCAGTGGCGAACTCAGCCCAAGCAAGAAAGCGCGCACGGCAGTCCGAGCGCAGTCGCGTCCATAATGCCAGCTTGCGATCCAGAATGCGTACCAGCGTCAAGCGAGTGGTACGGGCGCTGAACGCCAACAATGCCGAGGCGGCAAGCACGGCGCTGGCGCTGGCGGGGCCCATGCTCGACGGCGCCGCCGGCAAGGGCCTTATCCACAAGAACAAGGCGGCGCGGCACAAGAGCCGGCTGAACACCCGGCTGCAAGCCCTGCGCGCGAGCTGAGCCGGCTCCACGGCCGGCGCTCCACCTCCGCCGGCGCGCTCGCGCCCGCTCAGTCGAGCATCAACACGAGATTGTCCCGGTGGATGAGCTCCGGCTCATCGACATAGCCGAGCAGCTCCGCAATCCGTTCGCTGCGCTGCCCCATGATGCGGCGTGTCTCGCCGGCATCGTAGTTCACCAGACCGCGCGCGACCTCGGCGCCGGACGGGTTGAAACAGGCGACGACTTCCCCGCGCGAGAAATTGCCTTCCACCTCGCGGACTCCGACCGCGAGGAGACTGCGACCCGATTCCAGGAGCACCCTCGCGGCACCTTCGTCGATGCGCAAGCGTCCTCGCACGCTCAGTTGCCCGGCGAGCCACTGCTTGCGCGCCCCCAGCGGCGCTTGTCCCGGCTCGAGCAGTGTCCCGATCGACTCACCACCGAGGAGTCGGCCCAGCACGTCGGGCTCTCGGCCAGAGGCGATGCGCGTCGGCGTGCCCGAGCGGGCAGCGAGCGCGGCGGCTTCGAGCTTCGTTCGCATTCCGCCCCGGCCCAGCGTCCCGCCCTCCCCCGCCATCGCCTCCAGAGCCGGGTCACCGGCCCGCCCATGCTCGATCAGTCCGGCCGCCGGGTCGGTCCGCGGGTCGCGGTCGAACAGACCCGGCTGATCGGTCAGGATCACCAGCAGTTCCGCCTCCACCAGGTTCGCAACCAGGCCCGCGAGACTGTCGTTGTCGCCGAGCCGAATCTCGGGGGTGGCGATTGCGTCGTTTTCGTTGATCACCGGCACAACGCGATAGCGCAAAAGCCGGCGAAGCGTGCTGCGCGCGTTGAGATATCGCCCGCGGTCGGAAAAATCTTCATGCGTAAGCAGCACCTGGGCAGTGTGGGTCGCATGGCGCTGAAAGCACGATTCGTACGCCTGGACAAGGCCCATCTGACCGACCGCAGCGACCGCCTGCAACTCGTAGAGCGCCTCGGGGCGCCGCGCGAGACCGAGCCGGCTCATCCCCTCCGCAACCGACCCCGATGAGACCAGGACGACATCGATCCCCCGCGCGCGCAACGCCACCATCTGAGCGACCCACTCGCCGATGACCGACGGTTCGAGCCCTCGGCCGTCGTTGGTGATGAGGGCGCTGCCGACCTTGACGACCCAGCGCCGGGTCCCGGCGCCGCGGCGCATCAGTCTTCGCCCTCGACGTATCGCATCACCGCCTCGCCCAGCGTATCCGTCCCTTCGCGGGTGAGAGCGGAGATCGGGTATACCGGGGCATCCCATCCCAACCCCTCGACGAGCGCCGCGACGACGTCCGCACGATCGGACGGCGGAATCAGATCGAGCTTGGCCGGCACCAGCCATCGCTCGCGCCGTGCAAGCTCCGGGTCGAAGGCGGCGAGCTCGCGCTCGATGATGCGAACCTGATCGATCGGATCGGCGTCGCCGTACGCAGCGGCGACATCGACGAGATGGAGCAGCACCCGGTTGCGCGAGAGATGGCGCAGGAAGCGAATACCGAGCCCGGCGCCGCCGGAAGCGCCCTCGATCAGCCCCGGGATGTCCGCCATGACAAAGCTGCGGCCAGGCCCCCGGCGTACTACGCCGAGGTTCGGAATCAGAGTCGTGAACGGATAGTCCGCGACCTTCGGGCGTGCCGCGGAGACGGCGCGTATCAGGGTGGATTTGCCCGCATTGGGCATGCCGACGAGCCCGGCGTCGGCAAGGAGCTTGAGCTCCAGGCGCAGCTCCAGGCGCTCTCCGGGACTCCCGTCGGTCGTGTGCCGCGGCGCGCGGTTGGTGCTCGACTTGAATCGGGCGTTTCCGAGCCCGTGACGACCTCCGCGCGCGACGACCATCTCGTCGCCGGCGGCAGTGAGTTCGCCGAGGGTGTCGCCGCTGTCGGCCGCCATGACCACCGTCCCTGCCGGCACCTGGATACGCAGGTCCGCGCCGCCATGACCGGTGCGGTCCCTGCCCTGTCCGTGCCGGCCGCTCTCGGCCCGAAAGCGCCGCCTGAAACGAAAATCCACCAGCGTGTTGAGGCTCGGATCGGCGCACAGCACGACGTCGCCGCCATCACCGCCATCACCACCGTTCGGACCGCCTCTGGGGATGTACTTTTCCCGCCGGAAGCTCAGGCATCCGTTCCCGCCGGCGCCAGCTTCGACGGTGATCGCCGCCTCGTCGACGAATTTCATGCGCGACGGGTTCCCGAACCCCTTGCCGGGACGGGTGGCCTCGTAGTGCTTCCGCCCGCGACGAGGTCAGCTCGTTTGCACGCTCACGTACTTTCGGCCGTGCGAGCCCTTGCGTCCGAATTCCACCACTCCGTCGGCCGTTGCGAAGAGAGTGTGATCTCGGCCGCAACCGACGTTCACTCCCGGATGAAACTTGGTACCGCGTTGGCGGACGATGATACTTCCGGCCTTCGCCGCCTGGCCCCCGAAGAGCTTCACGCCCAGTCGTTTCGAATTCGAGTCACGCCCGTTCTTGCTGCTTCCGCCTGCCTTCTTGTGTGCCATCTTCGCACCCTCGCTTGGTAAGCCGGTCAAGAAATATCGGGTTGGCTCGCCGTAATCGAATTGATCCGGAGCTCCGTGAAGCTCTGCCGGTGACCGTGCTGGCGAAGATAGTTCTTCCGCCGCTTGAACTTCACGACCTTGATCTTCTTCGCCCGGCCGTGCTCTTTGACGGTTGCCGACACGCCGCCGTGCTCGACGAACGGCCTGCCGATGGCGACCTGATCGCCGCCGCCGATGAGGAGGACCCGATCAAGCTCGATCTCGGCTCCCTCTTCCGCATCGAGCCGTTCCACCCGCAGGCTGTCGCCCTCCTCGACGCGGTACTGTTTGCCGCCCGTCATGATCACCGCATACATTGTACTGCTCCGTCGCCGGTGCGGCGCATACTCGCCGCGAGGCGCGGATTCTATGTTTTCCATGCCACGAGATACAACGGTGCCGTAGGCGCATCACCACCCGACCTGGAGTAGCCAGAACCAAACTTTCTGGATTCCCGCCCCGTTACCCGTTCCCGCTCCCGTTTTCACGAGGGCAGGCTTTGCGCGGGAATCCACGGTTGGGGAACAATTCCTTGCCATTTCGCGCAGGACGTCACGGACAAGGGACCAACAACCGGACGCGCCGCCCCTTCGAGGATATACTCAGCTCGTAGCCGCTCGCGCGATTGCCGATGACACCGACCACGCTCGCCGCCGCGCCGACTTCCGCGTTCGTCGATCTCGCCTCCATACAGGATCTCGTCGCTGGCGATCTCGCCGCCGTCAATCGCACCATTCGAGCTCGCCTCACATCCGACGTCGTCCTCGTAAATCAGGTCGCCGAACACATCATCGGCGGCGGCGGCAAGCGGCTTCGGCCATTGCTGGTGCTGCTCGCCGCCCGCGCGCTGCACCACGACGGCGACCGGCACATCGAGCTCGCCGTGATCGTCGAATTCATTCACACCGCGACCCTGCTCCACGATGACGTCGTGGACGACTCGCAGCTCAGGCGCGGGCGCAGCACCGCGAACGCGCTGTTCGGCAACGAAGCGGCGGTGCTGGTCGGAGATTCCCTCTACTCACGCGCGTTTCAGATGATGGTGGCGGTCGGCGATATGCGGGTCATGCAGATCATGGCCCGGACGACCAGCGAGATCGCCGACGGAGAAGTGCTGCAGCTTCTCAACCGCCACGACCCCGACACCACCGAGGCAAGCTATCTCGACGTCATCCATCGCAAGACCGCGAAGCTGTTCGAGGCCGCCGCGCGGCTCGGAGCAGTTTGTGCGAACGCCTCGCCGCAGCACGAAGACGCAATGGCGCGATTCGGCCGCCATCTGGGCATCGCATACCAGCTCGTCGACGACATCCTCGACTACCGTGGCCGGGCCGGCGAGATCGGCAAGAACGTGGGAGACGATCTCGCGGAAGGCAAGCCTACGCTGCCCCTCATCCACGCCATCCGGGAGAGCGGCGGGTGCAATGTCCGAATCCTGCAGGACGCGATCAAGACCAGGGGGCTCGACGCCATCGATGAGGTCATCGCGGCCGTTGAATCCGCCGGATCCATCGCCTACACTGCCAACCTTGCCGCGGACGAGGTGGCTCTCGCGGGTGAGGCGCTCAGCGCAATTCCGAACTCACCCTACCGCGCGGCCCTTGCCGGCCTCGCCGAGTTCACCACCAGCCGCAGCTACTGACATCGCGCCCTCTCCCCGAGGGCGGCGCATGCACGGGGTGTAGCTCAGCTTGGTAGAGCACTGCCTTCGGGAGGCAGGGGTCGGAGGTTCAAATCCTCTCACCCCGACCAATGAAATCAACACTTTAGCGGGTATTCCCTCTCGGTAGATTTCCGTGGTTTCTGTGCCATG
>JAKZYK010000005.1:0-2534 GCA_047514485.1 Gammaproteobacteria bacterium | reverse complement strand
CCGATCGAGGCCGGAAGCAGCGTGCGGGTTGCGCGGATGGAAGGCATCACCCTGTTTGTCGAGCCCGAATGACGCCTCGCTGATGCGGGGCCACTGAAAAAGGAAAAAGTCTGTGACGCCATTTCAAATTATCGCGGGATTGATCGCCCTGATCGTCGTGATCACGCTCTTCCGCACCGCCCGGGTCGTTCCCCAGCAGCAGGTGTTCGTGGTGGAGCGGCTCGGCCGCTACCACAACAGTCTCAAGGCCGGTTTCCACCTGTTGGTGCCTTTCGTGGACCGCGTCGCCTACCGGCATTCGTTGAAGGAGCGCGCCATCGATGTCCCGCAGCAGGTGTGCATCACCCGCGACAACGTCCAGATCTCCGTGGACGGCGTGCTCTACATCCAGGTCGTGGACGGGCGGCGCGCCTCCTACGGCATCGGCGACTATACGTTCGCGATCGCGCAGCTCGCGCAGACGACGCTTCGTAGCGAGATCGGGAAAATCGATCTTGATCGGACCTTCGAGGAGCGGTCGACGATCAACGCTTGCGTGGTCGAGGCAGTGGACCGTGCCAGCGACCCTTGGGGCGTGAAGGTCCTCCGCTACGAAATCCGCGACATCGCGCCGCCGTCCGACGTGCTGAGCGCCATGGAAAAGCAGATGCGCGCCGAACGGGAGAAGCGCGCGACCATCCTCGCCTCCGAAGCTGACCGCGACTCGCAGATCAACCGGGCGGAGGGCGAGAAGCAGCGCGTCCTGCGGGAATCGGAAGCCCAGCGTCAGCGGCAGATCAACGAGGCGGAAGGCGAGGCGCAGGCCATCATCGCGGTGGCCACAGCCACCGCCGAGGGGATTCGCCAGGTGGGAGAAGCCATCTCCGGCCCCGGCGGGCAGGAATCCGCCCGCATCCGGGTGGCCGAGCAGTACGTGTCCGAATTCGGCAAGCTCGCGCGGTCCACGAACACCCTCATTCTCCCCGCCAACCTCGCGGATATCGGCGGTTTCGTCGCTACCGCGATGGAAGTCATCAAGAGTACGGACAAGACCTCAGCGAGTTCGTAGCCCGCGTGCCGAGTCGGCGGGCGGCCCGGAGGCTGTCGGTCGGATCGGATAGTGCCGGTTTATGTCGCTGCGACGGTGCGACGGCGCAGCGGCAGGCGGTGAAACCGGCACCCCGGCAGTTCGGGGTGTCTCACGCGCCGGGATGGAACGACGCGGTGAAGGACAAGTTAGGTCGTGTATGGCTACCCGGCGTGACCCCGGTTCGTGGCGTCACTCCCAGGCGCCCGACAGACAGATGTTGGAGAGCGACAAATACCGTCGTTCTATGGTTCCGCCCAATCCGGCATCGCGCGCCAGACCTTCTCCGGGCTCAGCGGGGTGTCGAGGTGTTCCACCCCGAGCGGGTGAGGACGCCGGGATCAGGGGCTCGGGATGTGCTTTCATATATCGGCATCACACATCATGCGGACGAGCATCTCTCTCCCCGACGAGCAGGCCGAGCGGCTCGCGGAGGTGTGTCGTAATCAGGGCATCTCCCGCGCCGAGGCAGTGCGGCGCGCGCTCGCCCGGTATCTCGACGAACATCGGCGCCGTCGCCAGGAAGACGTGTTCGGGATCTGGCGCGGACGCCACCCGGACGGGCTCGACTACGAGCGCCGGTTGCGGGGAGAGTGGTCCTGAACGGGAGCTGCCCGGTGGGCGATGCCGGTCTGAAGACGCCCACCGGGGGAGACCTTCCCGGGGGAGACCTTCATCGTCGGGTCCTCCTGCACACCCCGGCGGTCATGAAAAAGGCGCGCGGGTGCTTCGGGCAAGGGGAGCGGTGAGTGGTCGCACGATCCGAGGTTGGAGGAGGGTGCGGACTTCACGTTGGCATGACGCCGCATCATCGGCGCTGGTTTCGCGCTCCCTCGCGGCCGGCACCATCTGGACCGTTGGCGGTCCCGCCGGATCGCGGTTCCCCGTCGCCTCGGCGTCGAGCGCTCAGTCCTGCATCGCCCGCCAGACCTTTTCCGGGGTCAGCGGGGTGTCGAGGTGTTCCACGCCGAAGGGGCGTAGCGCGTCCATCACGGCGTTGACGACCGCCGGCGTCGAGCCGATGGTCGCCGCCTCGCCGATCCCCTTGACTCCGAGCGGGTTGACGTGGGTCGGCGTGACCGTTCGGTGCAGTTCGTAGGAGGGGAGCATGTCGGCCCTCGGGACCGCGTATTCGAGCAGGGACGGGGTCAGGAAGTTGCCGTCCGCGTCGTAGACCGCTTCTTCGTAGAGTGCCTGCGCGATTCCCTGGGCCAGCCCGCCGTGCACCTGCCCCTCGGCGAGCAGCGGGTTGATCACCCGGCCGCAGTCGTCCACCGAGATGTAGCGGAGGATCTCGACCGCGCCGGTGTCGGGATCGATCTCCACGGCGCAGAGGTGGGATCCGAACGGGAAGGTCTCGCCGGGGGGCTTGAAGTCCACATCGGCGGAAAGTTCGGCGGCGGCGCCCTCGGGGGAGTCCGCCGAGTAGGCGTACGCCGCGATCTCGGACCAGCCGACAGCGCGGGCG
>JAKZYK010000004.1:0-4123 GCA_047514485.1 Gammaproteobacteria bacterium | reverse complement strand
CAAATATAGCGAGGCGACGCGGCCCGTCTTCCCATGGAGTGGAGCTCGCCTCGCTTGCGCTCCGTCATGACGCATTGATCAGACGCGGGCCTCTGTGACACACCCCGCGTTACGGCATCATCGACTCTACGGTCCCCGTGTTCGACGAGCCGGCAACAAAACTTTACACGCGGGACAACATTCGGAAAGGCGCGCGCTCTATCGTCTTGTCCCGAAGCCGGCCGATCGGCGGCCGGCACGACGACAGGAAGCGAAACGATGACGGAGAACAAGCAACTACATGCGCAGAGGGACGGCGACTCGGGCCGGCGCGGCGGGAAACGCCGAGCGCGCACGTGGATCATGGCGCTGACGCTGCTCGGGCTCGGCGCCGCCGGCGGTGCGCTCACGACGGTCGCGGTGGATGCGAATGCTCACGGCGGAGGGCACCACGGATTCCGCATGCACGGGCACCGCCACGCGGCCAACGCCGTCGAAGCGGCCGAGCGGGTGCAACACGTCTCCGCCTGGGCGCTCGGCAGCGTGGACGCAACCGATGAGCAACGCGAACGCGTCGACGCGATTCTCGCCGGGGCGGTGAATGACCTGTTCCCGATGCGGGCCGAGCATCGCGAGCACCGGCGCGATCTGATCGCCGAGCTTGCACGCCCGCGCCTCGATCGCGACGGGCTGGAGCGGGTCCGCGCCGCGGAGCTCATGCTCGCGGAGAAGGCGACTACCCGGATGCTGGACGCCGTCGTCGCGATCGCCGAGGTGCTCGATCCGGAGCAGCGGCAACAGCTCGTCGAGAGATTCGCGGAGCGCCGGCATTGAGCCCCACGCCCGACCTCGTGGCAGCACCCGCCGCCGGACCCGCCGGCCATTGCGCCGGCGAGTCCGGTGGTGGTCCCGGCACGAGTCCGGCGGTCCGAACCGCTCGTCACCCGAGGCCGCACGACCTTCGCCCGGACGGGGGCGTGCGGTGGCCCCCGGCCGATCGGCCCACTTCACCGCCATCATGTGAAACGACAGGAAAGGGACAGGGGCGAGCCGCCTGCCGACTCCTGTACGCCACGGCGCGCTACAGTATGGCCATGACCGAACACATCCTGATGATCGAGGACGACGTGAGCCTCGCTTCGATGGTCGGCGAGTACCTGCATACCGCCGGCATGCAGGTCGATGCCGCACACGACGCGGCGTCCGGACTCGCCGCGCTGTCACGCACGAAGCCCGATGCCGTCATCCTCGACGTGATGCTGCCCGATCTGGACGGCTTCGAGGTATGCCGGCGGATCCGCGCGAGCTCCGACGTGCCGGTGCTCATGCTGACCGCGCGGGGCGACGACACCGATCGGATCGTCGGTCTCGAGCTCGGCGCCGACGACTATCTCTCCAAGCCGTTCAACCCCCGCGAGCTCCTCGCGCGGCTTCGCGCGGTTCTTCGCCGCAGCACCGGTGGGCTCTCGAGGGTCCGGGACGTGATGCGCTTCGGCCGGCTGGAGATCGATCCTGCTTCGCGCCAAGTCACCCTCGGCGACGCGCCGTGCGCGCTGACCGGCTACCAATTCGACGTGTTGTACGCCCTCGCCTCCAACGCCGGCCGCGTGATGTCGCGCGAGCAACTGATGGACCAGCTCCGCGGCGAAACGCTCGAGGCGTTCGACCGCAGCGTCGACGTCCATGTGTCCCGAATCCGTGCGGCAATCGAGGAGGATCCGCACCATCCGCGCCGGATCATCACGGTGCGGGGCGCCGGTTACGTCTTCGCCTCCGCGCAGGATTGACAGGGTGCAGCCGCCGGCGGCATCGCACGCCGAGGGTCGGACCGCGTGAGCAAGCTCTACCTTCGCATCTATCTTCACTTCCTCGCCATCATCGGGGTGTTCGGGATCGTCGTCGCGATCGGATGGCTGGCCAAGACCCAGGACAGCGAGCGCCGGGATCGATTCGAGGCGATGGGCCGCCTGGTTGCGCAGTCGCTGCCGGAGGACGGCGCCGCACTCACCACCGCGCTCGAACAGCTTGCCGATGATTTCCACGTCGAGATCGCGCTCTACCGCGCCGACCGGGTGCTGGTCGCATCGGCGGGAACGCCGGTCCCGCCGCCGCCCGCGCCCGGGCAGGACACGAGCGGATGGCACCGCGCGGACGGCAGCCCCGTTCTGCTGTTCCGGTTGCCGGCCGGCCGATGGCTGTCGGCGCACGTCCCCTGGCGCCCCCGCGGCTACTGGATCGAACTGCTCGTAACCCTCGTCGTGATCATCGCCGTCGGCGCCTATCCGCTCGCGCGACGGATTACCCATCGACTCGAACGGCTTCAGGCACGGGTGGACGCCCTCGGCGCCGGCGATCTCGGTGCCCGGGTCGACGTCGAGGGCTGGGACGAGGTCGCGGCGCTCGCGAAGAGCTTCAATCGCGCCGCGGCACGGATCGAGTCGCTGGTCTCGGCGCAGCGCACGATGCTCGCCTCGGCTTCACACGAGCTGCGCACCCCCCTCGCGCGCATGCGCGTGGCAATCGAGCTGCTCGCCGCCGCGCCGCGCCCGGAGCTTCGCGAACGCATCGAGCGAGACATCATCGAGCTCGACAACCTCATCGACGAGCTGCTGCTCGCGAGTCGGCTGCAGACGGTGCACGATCTGGAGGCGGCGGAACCGGTCGATCTCCTGGCGCTCACCGCCGAGGAAGGGACGCGGGTCGGCGCCGTCGTCAGCGGAGACGCGGTCAGCATCCACGGGGACCGCCGGTTGCTTCGACATCTCATACGCAACCTCTTCGAGAACGCCCACCGTCACGGCGCGGGGACGGCAATCGACGCATCGGTGGGCGGGGGCGAGGCCGGCGTGCTGCTCCGGGTCTGCGATCAAGGCCCGGGCGTACGCGAGAGCGAGCGGGAGCGCATCTTCCAGCCGTTCTACCGCACCGCGGCGATGCGCGAGAAAGGAGCAGGGGTCGGGCTCGGCCTGCATCTCGTGAAGGTGATCGCCGAGCGGCACGGGGCGAGCGTGGGATATCGCCCGAACGAGCCGGCCGGATCGTGCTTCGAGATCCGGTTCCCGCCGGAAGTCAAAACTCACGTACACCGTCACTCGACGTCGTAACCCGGTGCGAGGGCTCGTCGGCTATCATCCGGGCGCGCCGCCCGAGACCCACGGGCCGACATCGAACATCGAACTAGAAGCCCGAACGAGGCCATGATGCCGAACGACACGTCCCGATCCCTTCGTATCGCCATGATCGCGACTGGCCGGATCGCCGACAACGCGCTTGCACCAGCGGTAAACAACGCAACGGGTGCGGAGCTGTGGAGCGTGCTGAGCCGCGACGCGGGACGCGCGCGCGACTTCGCCGAGCGCCACGGCGCCGCGTCCCCCGAACCGGCATACACCGACCTCGACACTCTGCTCGCCGACCCCGATCTCGACGCGGTGCTGCTCGCATCGCCGGACGGCCTGCACGCCGAGCAGTGCATCGCGGCGGCGAGAGCGGGCAAACACGTGCTCTGCGAGAAGCCGATGGCGACCACCGCGGCGGACGCCGAACGGATGACCGCGGCCTGCCGCAACGCCGGAGTCAAGCTTGGCATCGCGTATCACATGCGCTGGCACCGCGGGCACCGAGACCTCGCGGGCGCCGTGCACACCGGCCGGTTCGGCGTCGTGCGGCACATGCGCGTGCAGTGGTCCATGCGAGCGCCGGACGACACGAACTGGCGTGCGCACTCCGATGTCGGACGCTGGTGGGTACTCGCTGCGGTCGGCACTCACTGCCTCGATCAGGCGCGCTGGTACATGCTGCCGTCCTGCGGCGAGATCGTGCGCCTCACCCCGCTGATCACCCGCAACGTCTTCCAGGGTCCGCATGACGAGACCGCGCTGCTCGCACTGGAGTTCGAATCGGGCGCGACGGCCGAGGTCTGCACGTCGGTGCTGTTCGATGCGCCAAAGCGCATGGAGGTCTACGGCAGTGAAGGTTATGCGTTGTTCGACGACACCCTCGGCGCGTTCGGCAAAGGCCGCATCGCGACCCATGAAGGCGAGCATGCGTTCGAAGCCGCCGACCCCTACACCGGCGAGGTCGAGGACTTCGCGGCCGCGGTGCGCGAAGACCGCGACCCGGAAGTGAACGGAGAGGAAGGCGT
>JAKZYK010000003.1:0-3495 GCA_047514485.1 Gammaproteobacteria bacterium | reverse complement strand
GAGCGCACTGCCCGGCGCGTGCTCGGCGACATTGTCGACGCAGGGCTGCTCGCGTCGGCAACGCCGAAAGGCCCCGTTTCGCTGCGGTTTCCAGTCGATACGCTGGAGGGGCTCTTTCCGCGGCTCTATCCGGATACATGAGCAGACCGCGCGGATCGGACAACGATTGCCGCACGTCCTCGCAATAGCACCGGATGTGTCGTTTGGCGCGGATACCCTGTCGAGCCCACTGCGCGGTCTCGCCCCTTGTATGGCCGGGTATCCGAATTCCGATTCCTCGGCGAGTATGCGTTCGAGGGCTCGGAGCTCATCGACAGCGACCCGCCGTATCCGAGACGCACCCGCACCTCCAAGCACCGCTACCGGTTCGACTACGAGGAGGAGGACCATGTGGAGCAGCTTTCCTGCATGAAAGCAGATGTCGTTCAGGGCGGCGCATGACGCTCGAGCAGTTCATCGGTTTCTCGGTCTTCGCCTTCGTTGCGTGCGTTACGCCCGGGCCGAACAACATGCTGTTGACCGCGGTCGGCGGCTCTCGAGGCATTCGCCGGGGGCTGCCGACCCTGATGGGGGTCGCTTTCGGATTTGCGCTGATGCTCTTCCTCGTCGCCATTGGCGTCGGTCGGACGGTGCTCGCGCTCGAACACTTCTCCGGGACGGTGCGGTGGGTCGGCGCCGCATTCCTGATCTGGCTTGCATGGAACATCGCCTCGGCACCGGTCGCAAATGCCGGGGCGTCCGACAACGCCGTACCGAGACGGCGCGACGGCACCGGACTCGTCGGCGCGGCATTCTTTCAGTGGGTCAACCCGAAAGCTTGGCTCGTCTGCGTCGGCGCCATTTCAACGTACCTCTCGCCCGGGGAAGATCTCGTCGTTCAGGCGACCACGTTCGCGATGGTGTTCCTGGTCGCCGGGTTCGCCGGCAGCTTCCCGTGGCTTGCCTTCGGTTCGTTCGTTCGTCGACTGCTGCGCGACCCCGGCCATGCTCGCGCGTTCAACATCGCCATGGCGGTCCTGCTTGTGATGGCGATGATTCCCGCCGTGCTTCCCGAACTGCTCGCGTGAGCGAAATCGGCGCCGAATCGAGCATCGCGCATGAGTCCCGGTTCGACAGATGAAGCGAATTGCCAGCCGCCCTCCTGCCGAGGACGCTGCGCGCAGGTACGACGTTTTCGCCCGGCAACTCGTTGCAGATCACCGGCTGCACGCGGGCGGAACCTGCCGCCGGCCGAAATGACCTGCCCACCGACGAGGTGTCCCGTCCACGAAGCCGTCTCGTCGGGGACTGGGTCGACCCCCGAGTCCGGACAATAGCTGCGGGATTTGCGCCGCAATGCTCCCGGCGATGCGGGCAGCCGGCGAGCGGAAATCGGCTTGAGCGTGTCGGGGCTACAAATTGAGAACCCCGGGCGCATACCGGGTGGCAGAGGCGGGTCCGGGGTGTACAAGGCGAATGTGGCGGAGCGGAGTCCAGGCGTCAAGAACTTCACCTACGCCGACGATCTCCTCGATGAACTCGAGGCGGCGCTGTCGCGCGAGCGTTTGGGCACGTATCTCGACGCTACTGGGGGTGACCGGGAAGGGGCCATCAGGCTCTATGCGTGGAATACCGCGGTCAGCGCCGCGTTCTACGGCCCGTTGCAGGGGCTGGAGGTGGCTCTGCGCAATGCAATGCACCGCAGGCTCGCGGAACGCTACGGCGAAGCATGGTACGACAACCGGGACGCGGGTCTCGACAGGGGCGCGATGCAGCGGGTCGCCAGCGCCAGAACAGAACTGGCGCGCGATGCGTATGGCGACGATCCACCCCGGATCGTGGCGGCCCTGTCGTTCGGGTTCTGGGTCTCGCTGCTGGGTCCGGGAGGCCGCGTCGGCGCGGGGCGCAAGGCCAACTATGAGATGACGCTTTGGCGGCCGGCGCTGCGCGGGGCGTTCGCGCACCGCGCGACAATGACCCGCAAAGAGGCCCACCGGCCGTTGAACGCGTTGCGGACGGTGCGCAACCGGATCGCTCATCACGAACCGGTGTTCGCGCGCGACCTGGCGCGGGACCATGAGCGCATTGTCGAGGTGGTCGGCTGGATTACGCCTGGGACCCGAAGATGGGTCGAGCACCATAGCCGGGTTCCCGCGATCCTCGACACAGCGAGAGACGCCGGGGCGATTCGATTCTAGATGGTCTCCATTCATTGAACGGCGAGTGGCTTAGCGCGTAGCCGATGCGCTAAGTCAACTGGCGCGATCCGGAATGAGTGAAGGCGGAAGGCCGTGAGCGATTGTTGTTTGTCGAGAATTCGGCTTGCCGACCGGCGGTGGCAGGCTTGCGGGAATCAGCCGGGCGGCCGACAGTGGCTGGTGTCCGTCGCGGCGACCGATGAATACGCTGGTTTCCATTCGGTCGCACCGTGACTGGAGTGCCTCCGCCCGCGTTCTTTCACGATGCGCGCAGCAAGGTGCCAAAGTGGACCTGTGGGGTCCGACAGCGCGCCTTCCCGAAACTCGCGAGGGCGAAACTCGCCACTGCCGGCGGTGGGGCGCTTCACGATGTCGGTGAAGCCGATCCCGTAACGTTCGACAAGCACCGAGACGGCGGGGGCAGGCTCCTTGACTGTGGGGGGCTCAGAACACCTCGTTGCCGCTGAAGAACCCGAGATGCACTCCCGCGTCGCGCGTCGCCTCGACGTTGCGCCGGTGACGCCCCGACCAGTACTCGTCGTGCCCCACGGAGAGAAAGAGCCGGTGGTTCGCGATGAGCTCGCCCCGCCGGTCGCTGTCGACGCCGGTGGTGTAGCTCGCGTCGTAGCCGTTCGCCTCGAGGAACCGCACGAACGGGTACTCCGCGTTGAACACTGTGTTCACGGCCCGGTAGTGGCGGGTCTCGAGCGGGCGGTTGTAGCTCACCTTGTAGGCGCGGGGTGGTCCCCCGCGCAGGCCGTGTCGGCACCTTGGGGCGGTCAAGCGGTCCGCGGCACGATGGCGGAATCCTGCGCGTCCAGTGCGATGCCTGCCGGCATGAAAACGAGGTGGCCCGGCTGATGGTGCCGGTGGGCGCGATGCCGGCGCGCTATCCGCCGTCCTGGCCCTGACAAGGCATGCCCGGTCGAGCAGGCCAGTCTCGTCGCAACTGCGGGGCCAGTTCGGCGAAGCTGTCGCCGGTCTCGTGGCAGGCGACGATGCGGTCGGCGCGAAAGTGGCGGAAATCGTCGCGCAGCTCGCACCAGACCGCCAACACCGTGACCTCGATGTAGTAGATGACGGCAAGCGGCAAGCAGGTGCGCTCGGTCAGCCGCTCCCGCTCGTCGCGGTAGACGAGAGCAAGGCGGCGGTTGTCGCGGACCGCGGACCGCAGCACTCCCATGTCGGCCGCCGCCGGTGTGCCGAAATCCGAGACCACGAACCGGCCGTCGTCCAGCTCGTCCGCGCGCAGCTCAGGCAGAACGCCCGCGATCTTGGTGGCAACGCGGCGGGCAGCCGCTTGCAGATCCTGATCGCC
>JAKZYK010000002.1:0-3361 GCA_047514485.1 Gammaproteobacteria bacterium | reverse complement strand
AGCGCCACCTCGCCGTGCTCTACGACTACGAGCGCATTCTGCTCAACATGGGCGGTCGCTACGTGGACGAGAACGGCAACGTGGTGATCGACGAAGGCGACGCCGCGGTCAAGGCGCTCGAGTTCATGCTTTCGCTTCGGCCCTATTCGAATCCCGGCTACATGGAAGCGACTTGGGACGAAGAGTATTCGGAGATGTGCGCCGGCAATCTGTTCCTGATGTTCACCTGGGGCGATACAACTCCCTACCTCGAGATTCCCGAGGACTGCCCTGGTTCGGCCGGAAAGATGACCTATTTCGCGCATCCCGGCATGGGTCTCTCCATAGCCGAGGCCAACAACTGGATGATTCCGAAGAGCGCCAAGAACCCGGAAGCTGCGTTCCTCTTCGTCCAGTGGATCAACCGCGAAGATATCCAAGCTCGCACCATGCCGGCGGGGGGCAACCCGACGCGGAGCGACGTCTACGCGATGCCTGAGTGGAGCGATCCGAACTGGGTGAACATCCAGCGCGACCAGCTCTATCACTCGCTCGTGGAGAACAACAAGCTGGTGCCTCGTCCGAATCCGCCGACGTGGCTCGCCTGGACGGAGATATTCACGGAAGAGCTCTCCAATGCTGGCGCCGGGAACCAGGATGCGGCGACCACCATCGCCAGCATCGCGGAGCGCATGCGCGACGTGGCGGAGCAATAAAGGCGGGGGTGTCGCAGCCTAGGAAAGACTGCTTCGGGGGTCCCGATCAGGCCTTCGGTACCCCGGCCTAGGACTGCAGAATAAGCGGCGCGCCGTCCCCGGTGTTGCGCCCGGCAACGCTGGGGACGGCCGCGATCGCTGCGTCGCGGCGCAGCGTGACCTTGTCCGCTACCTTTGAGCCTCGTTTCACCTGAATTCCGAGAAGGGTCTCGTCATGGCAGACGTTCATTACGATGCGATCATCGTCGGCGCAGGTCATAACGGGCTGGTCGCCGCCTTCTACCTCGCGCGCGCCGGGCGGAAGGTGCTGCTCTGTGAGCGCCGGTCCTTTGTCGGCGGTGCCTGCGCCACCGAAGAGCTGTTCGATGGCTATCGCGTGTCGTCCTGTGCCTATGTGATGTGGAAGCTGGAACAAAAGGTGCGCGCCGATATGGGGTTGGACAGGCGCGGCTTGACGATGCACCTGATCGACCCGCCGGTGTTCTTCCCCTACGAAGACGGTTCTCACGCGTTCCTGCACTACGACATGGAGCGCACGATCGCATCGATCGCGCGGCTGAATAGCCGCGATGCGGCGCGCTTCCCCGATTGGGTGGAGCTCTGGGCCCGGGCGACGGGGTTGGTGCAGCCCTACATGCTGACCGATCCGCCGTCGCTCTCTGACGTTTGGGAACGCGCCAAGGCAAGCGGCGATGAAGCCGTCCTGGAGCGCTTTCTGACCAGCTCGCTCGTCGATCTCGCGGCCGACTATTTCGAGGACGAACGCGTGCGCGCGATGATGCTCTACGTGCAGGATATCGCCGATCCCCATGCGCCGGGCAGCGCCTGGGCCGAAGTCTTTTTCCAGTTTGGCGCTGCGGGCGGGCACGGCTACTACGTCGTCGAAGGCGGGATGGGCTCGATCACGCGCTACATGGCCGAGGCGGTGACGGAGCAAGGCGGCGAAATCCGTTGCGACGCGCCGGTCGCGCAGGTGTTGGTGGAGAACGGCAAGGCCACCGGCGTGCGCCTTGAGTCGGGCGAGGAGCTTCGCGCGGGCATCGTCGTGTCGAATGCCGATCCCAAGCGCACCTATCGCACGCTCTTTTCCGCTGATGACCTGCCCGGCGATCTGGCCAAGCGCGTAGAGCGGCTCAAGACCGAGACAGGGTACTTCAAGTTTCACTGCGTGATGGACGAAGCGCCGGATGTTTCCAGCTACCTGACCGAATATGACGGCCCGCCGATCTCCTACATCATGATCGCACCGAGCCTCGACCATTATGCGCGGGCCGGGGCCCAGATGCATGCGGGCGAGCCAAGCAGCGAGCCGATCTGCCACCTTCAGGTGCCGACGCTCTACGACAATACCCTGACTGACAAAGACGGCCATATCTGCTCGATCTGGGGGCTCTACGCGCCGGCGCGCTTGGCGGAGGGCACGTGGGAAGAGCGCCGCGAGGAGGTGGGCGAACGCCTTATCGACTACGTGACCCGCTTCGTTCCCAACTTCCGTTCCGCACTCCGCGAATGGATGTTCATGAGCCCGTGGGACATCGAGCAGCGCGTCGGGATCACGGATGGTGCGATCCGCCATCTCGACGTGGTGCCGAGCCAGTTCCTGAACGGACGGCCCAGCTACGACACACCGATCGGGAACTTCTATCTCTGCGGGGGTGGCACGCACCCGGCCGGTGAGGTCACCGGTGCGCCCGGCCACAATGCCGCGCACCACATCTTGCGGACCAACGCTTAAGGCCCTTGGACCCGCCGGAGCCGCCTCGCATGAACGCATCGTTCCCGAATCAGGCGACGGTGGTGATCGTCGGCGGCGGGATCGTCGGTTGCTCGACCGCATACAACCTCGCCATCCGCGGCTGCAGCGATGTCGTTCTCCTGGAGAAGCACAAGCTCACCTCGGGCTCGACGTGGCATGCGGCGGGCGCCGTCGGCCAGCTGCGCACGAGCGCCAACGTCTCGTGGCTGCTCGGCCGATCGGTCGAAATCTACAGTCGGCTCGAGGAGGAAACGGGCCAGGCCACCGGCTGGCACCAGAACGGCTCGCTGCGGCTCGCGACGAATGCCGATCGCCGGGCCGAATACGAACGGGCCGTGACCACGGCGCGCTCCTACGGCCTGGAGATGGAGATCGTTTCGCCCCGCGAGGCGAAGGAGCTCTTTCCGCTGCTCGACGTGGGCGATCTGGTTTGCGCCGCCTACGTCCCCAGCGACGGGATGGCGAGCCCCTCCGATGCAGCCATGGCATTGGCCGCCGGCGCGAGGATGAACGGCGTACGCCTGATCGAGGACACCAAGGTCATCGGTTTCGAGACGAGCGGCGGCGCCGTCGATGGCGTGATCACCGATAAGGGAATGATCCGCTGCGAATTCGTGGTCAACTGTGCCGGCATCTGGTCGCGCGAGATCGGGCGGCTCGCCGGCGTCAACGTGCCCATCCAGCCCGCCTACCATCAATACATGGTGACGGAGCGGATCGAGGGCCTGACCCGCGACCACCCGACCATTCGCGACCCCGACAAGCTGACGTACTTCCTCGAGATCGGTGGTCTCGCCGTCGGTGGTTACGAGCGCAATCCGAAGCCCTATCGCACGCGGCCGATTCCGGACGGCCACGAGTTCAGGTTGATGCCCGAGGATGTCGACCACTTCGAACAGCTGATGATCCC
>JAKZYK010000001.1:0-7787 GCA_047514485.1 Gammaproteobacteria bacterium | reverse complement strand
TGGGTGAGCTCACTCGCCACCGGAAGCTTCGCCAACAGCTACACCTACAGCGTGCCGGTCGACGAGCTGCTTGCGGCGCGGCTCGAAATCACGGTGCCGCTCGCACTGCTGGCAATGGCGCTTTCCGTGGCGATGGCGATGACCCTCGGGATCTTCGCCGCGGCCCGCCACAACCAACGCGGCGATGTCGCGGTCATGGCGGTGAGTCAGCTCGGTATCTCGGTGCCGAACTTCTGGCTTGCTCTGCTCCTCATCCTGCTGTTCGCGATCCACTTGCGGTGGTTCAGCGCCGGCGGCTTCCCCGGCTGGGACGCGGGCGTCGGGCCTGCCCTCAAGTCACTGCTGCTGCCGGCGCTCGCGCTCGCCACCGTGCAGGGGGCGATCCTCACGCGCTTCACCCGCTCGGCGGTGCTCGAGACGATGCGCGAGGACTACGTGCGCACCGCACGCGCCAAGGGCCTCACCCGCGGCCAGACCCTTCGCCGGCACGTGTTGCGCAACGCGATGATTCCGCTGGTCACGGTGATGGGCCTGCAGTTCGCCAACCTCCTCGCCGGCACGATCGTGGTCGAGAACGTATTCGCCCTGCCTGGCGTCGGCCGGCTGATCCTGCAGGCGATCACCAACCGCGACCTCGTGGTCGTGCGCGACGTCGTCGCCCTGCTCGCGGCGATGGTGGTGCTCATCAATCTGGGGGTCGACCTGCTCTACGCGGTCATCGACCCGCGCCTGAAGTCCTCCGATGTCTGACGCCGCGCTGACCCGCAGTTCCTCCGCGGGCGGGGCTGGGGCACCCCGTTGGCGGCTGCCCCATCGCACGCTCGACCCGCACCCGGCGTTCTCCGATGTCTGATGCCACGCTGATCCGCAGTACGCCGGCGAGCGCGGCTCGGCCACGCCGGTGGTGGCTGGCGCATCGCTCCCTTGCGGTCGGCGGAGGGCTGTCCGCGGTGCTGGTCGGCATGGCGGTGGTGTCGGTGTTCTGGACACCCTATGACCCGACCAGGATGGCGATCCGCAACCGGTTCGCGCCGCCGTCGTGGGAACACTGGATGGGCACCGATCAGTTCGGGCGCGACGTGCTGTCCATCATCATGGCGGGCGCCCAGAACTCGATCGTGGTCGGGGTCGTGGCGGTGGTGATCGGACTCTCGATCGGGGTGTCCCTCGGTCTCTTCGCATCCGCCCGGCGGGGTTGGGTGGAGGAGTCGATCATGCGGCTCTGCGACTTCATGTACGCCTTCCCTGCGATCCTCCTCGCCATCCTGCTGGTCGCCACCTTCGGCTCCGGGGCAGTCAACGCAATCGTCGCGATCGGGATCTTCGCGGTCCCGACCTTCGCGCGGCTGACCCGTGCCGCCGCGAACGCAATCTGGGCGCGGGAGTTCGTGCTCGCGGCGCGCGCGGCGGGGAAGGGACGCGTGCGGATCACGATCGAGCATGTCTTGCCCAACATCGCGTCGGTGATCGTGGTTCAGGCCACGGTGCAGTTTGCGCTCGCGGTGCTGGCGGAGGCGGCGCTCAGCTACCTCGGCATCGGCTCGCAGCCGCCGACCCCGTCGTGGGGACGCATGCTGAGCGACGTGCAGACGCTCATCTTCCTCCAGCCGATGCTCGCGGTGTACCCGGGGGCCGCGATTGCGCTGTCGGTCCTCGGGCTGAATCTGCTCGGCGACGGGCTGCGCGATCTTGCAGACCCGCGACTGGTGCGCAAGCGGTGAGCCTGCTCCAGGTCAGCGGGCTCGAGGTCGTCCTCGACACCCCGACCGGTCTGGCCCGTGCGGTGCGCGGGGTCGAGTTCGCACTCGAGCGCGGTGAGACCTTGGGGATCGTCGGAGAGTCGGGCTGCGGCAAGACGATGACCGCGCTCGCACTGATGGGCCTGCTGCCCGAGGGTGCCCAGGTGGCAGGCGAGATCCGCTTCGACGGCGCCGACCTGCTGGCCGGGTCCGAGGACGACTGGTGCCGGATCCGGGGCAATCGCATCGCAATGGTGTTCCAGGAGCCGATGAGCTCGCTCAATCCGCTGCACACCGTCGGCCGCCAGGTGGCCGAGAGCCTGATCCTGCATCGCGGCCTCGGCCGCAGTGGTGCGAGGCGGGAGTCGGAGCGGCTCCTGAAGCTGGTCGGCATCGAGGACGCCGGCCCGCGGCTGAACCAGTATCCGCATCAGCTCTCCGGCGGCCAGCGCCAGCGGGTGATGATCGCGATGGCGCTCGCCAACGAGCCCGATCTGCTCATCGCCGACGAGCCGACCACCGCCCTCGACGTGACCATCCAGAAGCAGATCCTCGATCTCATCGGGACGCTGGTCCGCGAACTGGGCATGGGATTGGTCCTGATCAGCCACGATCTGGCCGTGATCGCGAACACCGTCGACCGGATCGTGGTGATGTACGGCGGTGCGGTGGTGGAGTCCGGGCCCACCCGGGAGCTGTTCGCCCACCTGTCGCACCCCTATACGCAGGGATTGCTATCCGGAATCCCGCAGGTCGGCCGCGACGCGCGCCGCACCGGGCGGCGTCTCGAATCCATTCCCGGGGCGGTGCCGGAGCTGGCCGCCCTGCCCGCGGGCTGCACGTTCACCGATCGCTGCGACCTCGCGGAGCCGGAGTGCCGGCGGACGTTGCCGATGCCGGTGCCGGTCGGTCGCGGGCATGTCGTCGCCTGCCGGCGCGTCGATGCGGCCCGGGAACGCTGGCGGTCGAAGTCGGCCTCATGAGCACGGGCGACTCGCCACCGCTGGTTGAAGTTCGCGATCTCCACAAGGAGTACCTCCTGCCGCGCGACTCCCTGTTTGCGCCGCCGCGCCGTGTGCACGCGCTACGCGGCGTGAGCTTCGATCTCCGAGCCGGATGCAACCTCGGGGTGGTGGGCGAGTCCGGCTGTGGCAAGTCCACCCTGGCCCGTGCGGTGATGGGGCTCGAGGCGCCGACGCGGGGTCGCGTGCGGGTGCTCGGCACCGACGTGACGACGGTGGACGATCCGCGGCGCCGCCATCTGCGACGCCACTTCCAGATGGTGTTCCAGGATCCATTCGGCTCGCTCGACCCGCGCCGGAAGGTCGCCCGCATCGTGGCGGAGCCGCTCGCACTGGAGCGCCTCGGCCGCGAGGAGAGCCGCGAGCGGGTCATCGAGGTGCTGGAGGCGGTCGGCCTCAAGGCGTCCGACACCGACAAGTACCCGCACGAGTTCTCGGGAGGGCAGCGCCAACGCATCGCGATCGCGCGGGCGCTCGTCACCCGGCCGGCCCTGATCGTCGCCGACGAGCCGGTGTCGGCGCTGGACGTCTCGGTCCAGGCGCAGGTGCTGAACCTGCTCGAGGACCTGCGCGATGAGTTCGGCGTCACCTACATGTTCATCAGCCACGACCTGGCGGTAGTACAGTACGTGTGCGAGGAAGTCATGGTGATGAACGCGGGCACGGTGGTCGAGTACGGCCGGACGGACGACATCTTCGCCGCGCCGCGGCACGACTACACCCGCTTGCTGCTCGATGCCGTGTTGCCGCTGCCGCAGACCGGATAGCGATGGCGCTCGGGGTCGAAGGCGTGCGGGTCGGGATGTGGACCGATTCCGAGCACCACACCGGGTGCACCGTGATCCTGCCCCCCGCCGGATCCGCGGGCGGCATCGCGGTACGCGGCGGAGCGCCGGGCACACGCGAGGCGGCGATCCTCGGGCCTGCGACTCCGAACGAGTCCTGCCATGCCGTGGTGTTGTGCGGGTCGAGCCTGTTTGGCCTGCGCGCGGCCGACGGCGTGGTCGACTGGTGCGAAGCCCAGTGCATCGGACTCGACCTCGCGGTGGGTCGGTTCCCCATCGTTGGAGCGGCGGTGGTGCTCGACATTCGCGGGCCGGACATGCGCCGCATCGATCGCGAGGCGGGCTGGGCGGCTTGCGAAGCAGCGACCGCCGGCGAGCCCGCCAACGGCTCCGTGGGGGTCGGCACCGGCTGCACCGTCGGCAAGGAGGCCGGGCTCGAATGGGCGAGCAAGGGCGGCCAGGGCACCGCGGTACGTCGCTCGGGCGGCGTGACGGTGGGTGCGCTGGTGGCCGTAAATGCGCTCGGCAGTGTTCTGGGCGAGGACGGCCGCGTCATCGCGGGCAGTCGCGCCCCGGCCGACCACCCCCGCTACCCCCATGCCCCGATGTCGATTGTGCGCGCGCCGGGCGACGACGGCACCCGCGACGATGGCGGCGGCATCTCCAATACCGTCATCGGCTGCGTGGTGACCAACGCCCGGCTGCGCAAGCCCGGGGTGTGTCGGGTCGCCGATCTCGCGCATACCGGCATCGCGCGCGCGGTATCGCCGGCCCATACCAGCCTCGATGGCGATGCCCTGTTCGCACTCGCGACCGGAGAGGTGGAAACGAGTGTCGATCTGGTCGCGGAACTCGCGGCGCAGGCCGTCGCCGAAGCGGTACGTGAAGGTGTCCGCCACGCGCAGGGCATGCCCGGATTTCCTGCGGATCCGAGGGCTCGCCGCCCGTTGCGGGCTACGGCCGATTGATGCGATTTCCCTGGTAGCGAATCACCTTGATCGCGGTAATTGTTGGGAGCGTCGCACGATGTTTGCCATGCGATGGCGACGGAATGTCCTTTCCATCGTGAATTCGGGCCGCTATCGCTTCTTCGAGGGCGTCGATGGCGCGAGCCAGCGCTTCGTCCCGATCATCGCCGACGGTCGTGAGCTCCAGGAAGTCGGGAGACGTGGCCATTACGGACCCGTCGTCGTCTTCGAGCGCAATCGGATAGGAAAGCATCAAGTCAATCCCAATCCCTGTGACGCTTTTGCGCTCAAGTGCTAGAAAACGCCGAAAAGTCACAAAGATAACTTACCCGGGGGCCTGAGACGGGTATCGTTGATGGCGCACGCGGACGAGAGGAAATGACATGGCTTCATACACCGTGTATCTGAGAGAACGGCATCTCGCCAAGGACAGAAGGAACGCACGCGATGCACTTTCTCTGCTGCGCAGCGCCGGCGTCGATTTGGATGTCGAGAGGGGACCGAATGCCGCGAATCAGGTAGCCAGTCTCACCGGACGGTCTGTTCACGCTCTACGTCTCCCTCAGATATTTCATGGCGAGAAGCACGTCGGGGGCGTCGGGCCATTGAAAAAATACCTTGCTGCCCAAGGGTCGCGTGAAAGAGAAGCTGTCGAGGATTTCGACCGCGGAGGGCATGTGAAAGTCCTCGAAGCGGGGATTGCGATTGAAGAAGTCTGTGCAGAGGTAGCGCAGCAGAATCGTGATCATGCGCTTCAACGCGCGGAGCGAACCGAAGCTTTTCGCAGTGCAGCGCTTCGCCGAGCAGAGGAGATGAAAACGAAACTCCGAACAGAAGAGACGGAGTTGGAACACCGCAACGAGCCTGAAGGCCAGGAAGCAAAATCGCCAGTCTCAAAATGAACGCGTCGAACTGGACGGTCATCGCGATCGCTTTCCTGATAGGCGGCGGAATCTTCCTAGCGCTGCATTCGTTGCGCGGACGGCTCCCCCGCGCCCGTGACGTGGAGGATACCCACAAGCCTCCGCACCGCTACGACGCGGCACTCCAAGCCCTCAACGTGCTGGGAATTGACCCCGACGCAAGGGACGACGACGGCGGTACTCCCATGCACCGAGCTGCTGGCGAAGGCCGTGTCGAGATCATTGAATTGCTGTACGCGGCGGGTGCAAACCCAAACGCACGGGACAATCGCGGGCGAACTCCTCTTCACCGAGCTGCCTACCAAGGCCGTACCGAGGCCATTGATGCTCTCGTGGCTGGTGGGGCGGACCTCAATGCAAGAGACAACAACAACGACACCCCTCTGCACGACGCTACAAGCGCGGAATGCAGCAACGCAATCGAGGCCCTGGGATCAGCCGGGGCGGACTTCAACGCAAAGGGCGAGTTCGGCTTCAACCCTCTGCACAGTGCTGCCTATTGGGGGCACATAGAAGCCCTCGAAGCCCTAGTCGCCGCGGGTGCAGACGTCAACGCGAGAGACGGCAAGGGCCGCACACCTCTGCACCACGCTGGGGTCCGCGCGGCAGTCCTTGAAACGCTCGTGGCGGCCGGGGCGAACATCAACGCAAGAGATAACTACAGCCATACTCCTCTGTACCATGCTGTAGTCTGCGGCGGCTGCGTATCTGCCCTCGTAGCAGCGGGGGCGGACCTCAATGCGCGAGATAATAGAGGCGGCGGCACCCCTCTTCACCGCGCTGCCTCTGACGGAAAAGTCACGAAGGTCGAAGCCCTGGTAGCTGCGGGTGCGGACATCAATGCGCGGGACAACGATGGCGCCACTCCGCTCCACCACGCAACCGCTTACAATGGATCGTATGAAGAGGGGGTGTGCGATCACGCCGCAGTCGCCGAAGCCCTTCTGGCAGCCGGGGCGGACCCATATGCAGGAGACAACAACGGCAGCATTCCTCTGCACAGCGTTGGCGTACACGCTCACCCATTTGGCCACATCGCAGTGATTAGGGCATTCCGGGCGGCCGGGGCGGACCTTAACGTAGGGGACAGCGAGGGGCTAACACCTCTGCACATCGCAGCCAGGATGGATCACACCCCTGCCGTGCGAGCTCTCTTGACAGTGGGAGCCGACATTAACGCGAGGGACAAGAGAGGCGGCGCCGCTCTTCACAGCGCCGTATTGTCAGGCAGCATTAAAGCGATTGGAGCACTTGGGACGGCGGGAGCTGACATCAACGCGAGGGACGCCCACGGTCGCACCCCGTTGCACGTAGCGGCCGACACCGCATTCTTGGGCGGCACCGTGGCGAAGATTGAAGCCCTTGCGACCGCGGGGGCAGACATCAATGCGAAGGACAACTACGGCCATACCCCACTGCATACCGCTGCCATGATGGGCTACGCCGAAGCCATTCATTGCCTCCTCGATGCGGGTGCCGATCCGAATGTGCTAACAGACCGTAATCGGACCCCGCTGGATCGGTGGAAGGGAGAGCAGAATGATGCATTCCGGCGGCTCCGCGATGCCACTGAAGGTTAGAACATCAACTCGTGGAGCTTGTCGCGGTGACAAAATCCGCATACGGTCACATCGGGCTGTAACCGTGTCACGGTTCATCGGCCCGTGATACTGCTCACGGCCATGATCGGTCCGGAACCATCGGCGAGAGCCGCCGCCGACCCCCGCACGGTGCGGCTTGCGCTGGAGTTGCTCGAGCGCACCGCGGGACGCCGGCGACGATGCCGGCGCTACCGAAGCGTCATCGCCGAGAACGCGCGAAAGCGCGGTCAGGCCTGGTCGGTCTGCACAGCGTGCGCCCAGGCCATCGAGGACGAGAGCGGCTGCCTCGAATCGGACCGTGCGTGCGAATCGCGCTACGCGGGCTGGCCGGGAAGCCGTGACGCGCGCTTGGCGTACGTCGACGAGATCAGCGCCAGTCACAAGAAACGGGACTCGAAATCGTGAATCGGTGACGGATGCAGGCTAGAACCTGCGCAGGGCTTCCTGGAAATTCCTCTCTATGATCTCCCGATGCCGAGCCGGTCCTTCTGGACCTAGAGCCATTAGGGCTTCGCTATACGCGTTCGCGGCTTTCTCGAACTTCTCGCTGTCGTTTTCCAGCCCTCCTAGTGCAGTGTCCTTAACAAAATAGTGATTAAGTGGTTTTGGGTAACTCCGCTCGACCCCGACGGACCTTTTCGAGGATTTCCTCGACGGACTTTGTCCAGACCAAGGCGCGTGGATTCTCGTTGTAGCTCTCCAAGTACTCGCGCAAGCACTTCTCTAGATGCGGCACCGATGTAAAGATA